>NZ_JAPDHR010000027.1:0-74161 GCF_030063005.1 Dehalobacter sp. | reverse complement strand
CCAATATGATTATGGATACTTTTCTTAGCACTATTCCACGGTCTTTCAAAGAACGATTGTTGTTTGCAACCTGATGTGTCAGAAAAATCATGGCTTTAACCATTATTTAATGGTGGGAAAGTTGAGTCATTAATTATATAATTTAGGATTGTAAAATCATTTATAGTCTAGGAATTTGGGCTTTTCTTAATATATAAATCAATTTTTGAGCATTCTTAAACAAAATGCATACCTAAGATAATTTGCTAAAAAACAAAGCAATAAAGCGAAATCAAGAGATAATTGTGAATAAGTCCTATATTTTGATCGAATATGCTTGTAAAGAAGCAAAAGACTTATTCCGATAAGATAACTGAAATGGTTTCCGGACCGGCCTGGAAACAAAATCAGGAACGTTCTGCAAGGATGCGGAACGAATAAAATTCATGGAGGGATAATCATGATCGTTAATACCAACATTTCGAGCTTAAATGCTCAGCGCAGTCTGTATAGTACCCAGAATACTATGCAGAAATCTCTGGAGAAACTCTCCTCAGGTTACAGAATCAACAAGGCTGCCGATGATGCAGCAGGTCTGGCCATTACTGAGAAAATGACCGGACAGATCAACGGTTTGAACAAAGCCATCAGCAACGCTTCCAGTGCAATTTCCTTAGTGCAGACTGCTGAAGGTGCCTTGAGCGAATCCCACAGCATTCTGCAAAGAATGAGAGAACTGGCTGTTCAGTCCGCGTCTGATACCAACACAGCAAGTGACCGTGTCAAACTTCAGGCTGAAGTTGACCAGCTTGCCGGGGAACTCACCCGTATTACCAATACTACTGAATTCAACACCCAGAACCTGTTGGCCGGTGGACTGAGTGACACCTTCCATGTCGGTGCTAACGCCGGACAGAGTGTAAGCCTCTCAATTGGTGCGATGGATGCATTTTCATTAGGGGTATCGACCTCAAGAGCACAACTGGGCTTGTATGGTGCCGGTGCAACAACATTAGCAGCTGGGAGTATTGAAGCTAGCTCTTTAGGCAGAGGACTAAGTGCCCAGACATATAAAATTGTAGTAAACAATACTGCTGCTTCAACTGCTGAAATAGCCGACGGTATTACAGGAGGCGTGAGTATTACAGCTGGCACATATAATGGAGACAGAAATGAAAATTTGATGATCAAAGTTGACGCTGTCGCAGCTGGTGATGTTACAGCAGCAAGTTATTCACTCGACGGTGGGACTACTTGGACGGGCGCAACGGTTGCTGCCAATGCATTTGCTTATAAAGGTGCAACTTTCACATTTGGAAACAATGCCGGTAATGCTGTAGGTCAGACCGCCCAATATACCCTAACCGCAGCCAACGATTCAATCCAGTTGCAAGATGCCGCTGGAACTAATATTGGAGCTGCTGTTACCGTCTACAACGATATGAGCTCTGTTACCGTTGGGGATGCTGCATCCAGCAGAACAATGAAAATTAATTCTGCAAGCTTAGGTAGTTTAACTGATGGAACTGCTACGCAGGTCGTAACGATGCTGTCATCTTCCGCTGCTACATTTAATACTGACAAAACGATACTGGCGCAGGCCGTAACTGTAGCAGGTGCGGATATCTCCACCCAAGCAGCTGCCAACACGGCGATTACAACCATCAACAACGCTCTGGAAAGTGTTTCAGCACAGCGTTCCACCCTTGGTGCTATGCAGAACCGTCTGGAACACACCATCAACAACCTGCAGGCTGCTTCTGAGAACCTGACTGCTTCCAGATCGACTATTAAAGACGTCGATATGGCTCAGGAAATGTCCAGCTTCACCAAGAGCCAGATCCTGAGTCAGGCCGGTGTTGCGATGCTGGCCCAGGCTAACCAGGTACCGCAGGCTGTTCTGAAACTCTTGGGTTGATACTTTAGACTTTTTCGCCCGAAGTTTGCCGGTTTTAAACTTTGTGTGAACTTAAAAACCGGTCGGCTTCTGCCGGCCGGTTCTTCAGTATAAGGGACAAATGGAAAGATATTTGCTTAAGGCAAATCGAATAGATTTCAAAGAGAACGAAAATAAGAAAGGGAGGCGATCGAGGTGGTTTCGCCGATCCAACCTGTTGCCAACCAGCTGCCCGTAATACCTGCAGACACTTTTTCCGGACAGAAGCTCCAGCGGGGTAATGATGAGCTGCCCCAGTTTGTCGTTGACAAGAAAGACAATGCTTCGTCCGCTAAGGAAGATGCGCCGAGAGAAGAAGTGGAACAAGCTGCGGAAAAAATGAACCGGCTCCTGGGTCTGGTCAATAAAAGAATGAAATTTGAAATTCATGAACAGTCCAACCGGGTGATGGTTAAGATCATCGATGAAGACAGCGGCGAGGTTTTAAATGAAATTCCGTCAAAAAAGCTTTTAGATATGCTGAGTTCCTTGGATAATTTTGTAGGATTATTGGTTGATAAAAAGGTCTAACATACCGGAATGGTATTCGGCATGTGCAGCCCGTAGGGGGGATTGAAAATGTCTGTAAATTTGCCCGGTTTATCCGGATATGATTTTTCTTCCATTGTCAGTACGATGGTAACCAGCTACAGCCAGCCGTTAACCACGATGCAGGAACGGAAGACGTCACTGGAAACGAAACAGAGTGCCTGGCAGGATGTCAATACAAGATTATCCAGTCTCGAAAATACGCTGACCAAGTTGCAGTCGGCTGCTACTTGGAGTTCGACTTCGGCTTCTTCCAGTGATACTTCTTTGCTGACTGCTTCCGGGGCTTCCGGAGCGGTTCAGGGGACATACAGCATCAAAGTGATTCAGGCAGCAGTAGCCCAAACAGCCGTCAGTGAGGTTCAGACCGTAATGGATACCACTTCTGCAACTTCTTTGGGTGCAGGGAGTTTTAAGATCACCGTCGGTGAAAAGACGGCAGATATCAATGTGGCCGCCGGGGAAAGCCTGAAAGATCTTGCGGATGCCATCAATAATGCCCAGGTGGGTGTCAGCGCATCGGTCATTCAGGTCGAAGGCGGTTACCGTTTGGCGGTCATGTCCAAGCAGACCGGGGAGGAAAATGCGGCATCCTTCTCTGAAGTCAGTGGGACGGTGCTGCATCAGCTTGGAATTCTCAAGGCGGACGATAGCCTGAATGTCAGTCAGGAAGCCAAAGATGCCCAGCTGACGATTAACGGAATTTCCAATATTAAGAGTGCCAGTAATACCGTTACGTCGGCTATTCCCGGGGTCACGCTGAACATCAACAGTGAAGATCCCGATACGACAGTGACAGTGAAGGTAACAGCAAGCTATTCAGAGGCCGAAGCAGCGGTCAAGTCTTTTGTCGATCAGTATAACTCTGTGATGAATTTTATTGATACCAAGGTATCTTTTAATGATACAACAAAGAGCAAAGGGGATCTGTATGCGGATCCGGCCTTGCAGGCAATTCAAAGCAGGCTGAGGCAGATGGTTTCCAATGGGGTTAACAACCCGACCGGCCCGTATAAAGTCCTGTCTGATATTGGCATCTCGACTTCGGCGGACAATTATGGTAAAAGTGCCGCCTTGACATTTGACACGGCAAAATTTAACACGGCCATGAAGGAAAATGCCAACAGTGTCGCCAACTTGTTTGGGGCCCCGGCAGGAGCGGTAACGCCCGTGGATGCGTCAACCGCCTCTCAGCAGGCCGAGGGTCTTGCCAATATCATGGAGGAGTATCTCCATCCGTTGATCATGTATGGCGGCACGATGGATAAGACGAAGAGCACGTATGATGATCAGATTAAAGATATCAAAACACAAATTACAGATTTTACAGCGAAAATCGCCGACTACCAGGAAAAAACCCGGCTGAAATTCTCCAAGCTGGAAACGCAGCTGGCTGGGATCAGCAGTCAGAGCGACTGGCTGACGTCAATGGTGAAATCGATGTCGACAAGCAGTAACAGTGACAAATAAGCTTACAGATTTTGTGCTTTTACGGCAGTAGCACAGCGTATGACTGCATCATTAACAAGGGAGAGTGGCATCATGAGCAACATGCAACCAAATGTTTTCAGCAATCCTCAGACGGCCTATAGGCAGGCAGCGGTGGAAACAGCTTCACCGGATAAACTTTTAATTATGCTCTATACGGGTGCGATCAAGTTCCTGCGTTTAGCGGAGAAGGCGCTTGAAGAGAACAGATACGAAGAAGCGAACAACAGCTTGGTTCGTGTTGGCGATATCATTAATGAGCTTAATACAACCCTTGATATGGAGGCCGGCGGAGAGATTGCCGTCAACCTCAGATCGTTGTATGATTTCTATTATGGTGAAGTCGTCAAAGCGAATATCAAAAAAGATCCTGACTATTTGCGGCCGGTGATTGAATTCTTCGAAGCTTTCAGGGATATGTGGATAGAAACTGCCAGGATCGTCCGTATGGGGGCATAAGTATGTTGGAAAAACTGGTCAAGGATCTGACTGAATTATATACGGAGGATTTTTTGGATTACCAGGAGCTCCTGAGGAAAATGAATACTTTCAGGAGCTTTCTGGATAATATGGAGATGAAAGAAAGGTTAGATGAACGCCTTGAACAGGCGTTATCCGCTTTTTCCGCTTACCGGGATGAATCCTTCGTTCGTTTCCGGGAAAGAGCGGTAAAGTCCCAGACGATTCAAGAAAAGATCTGCTCCGAGACTGGAAATGGTACTTTTGGACTATTGGCTTTACAGCCTCGTATAAGTAAACTAAGCTATGAAGCACTGCTTGCGGCAGGGCAAAGTTTGCAGAGGCATAGGCAGGAGGTCTTGGAACTGGACAGGATCATTATACCGAGATTACAAATGGAGCTGGAAGCTGTTAAACTGGAACTTCACCGGTTTCAAAACGTTCTGACAACACGCAATGCGTATCATCAAAAAGGAACGGCAGAAGCAAGATTCATTAATAAATTAAAATAGATGCCAATCCCCAAAAAAATTCCTGCCAAGGAATTTTTTAATTTGTCGTTTCCCAAATGATTCATTACAATTTTCAACAAAAAATTTAAGGAAAAATTGTGCATAATTCAGTCATTTAAGAGGATTTCCATAAGAAATGGCGAATTTTGTTTTTTGACATACTTTATAACAGATGCCTGCTTTTTATCGTTTTGGTTTATAAGGAATAATAATGGAGGCGTGAATTATGAGTCAGGCTGATAAAAAAAATATGGGGATTGATCTTGATGACTTTCTGGAGTTCTACTTACTCGATTCTCAGGAGCAAATAGAAAAGCTTGGCTCCGGCCTGCTGGAATTAGAAAGAGACGGCGAAAATATTTCGCTGGTTAATGATCTTTTCCGAAGTGCGCATAGTTTAAAAGGCGCCTCGGGAACGATGGGATTTACCCCGATCGTCGAATTAACGCATGCCGCGGAAGATCTGCTCGATAAACTGAGACAGGGAAAAATGCTGGTAACCAATGAGATTATTGATGTGCTGCTGGCGGTAACCGATAAAGTAAAAATGATGTTGGCGCAGGTCGGGCAGCGTTTAGCTATTTCAGTCGATTATGGGGATCTGACCTCTCAGATGAAGACCATCACCGAGACCGGAGCCCTGGCGCAAGAAAGCAAGCCGTTCGCCGGAAAAAATCAGGCAGAAGAAAAGGAAGACAAGCCCGGGGTTGCCTTCGCTCTGTCACCGGAGGAAACCGGGACGGTCAGAGAAGCGGCATTTGCCAGCAAGTCTGTTTATCGGCTGAACGTGGTACTTGAACCGAATACCATGATGAAAGCGGTAAGGGCGGTCATGACTATTCAAAGGCTGGAGCTGCTCGGCAATGTTGTGAAGATCATCCCTTCAATTGATGAGCTTGAAGTTAGTGATGCACTGGAGTTCAATATGCTGTTTGTGACCAATGAATCGCAGGAAGACATCCGGGCTGACATTCTAGAAATATCCGAAATTTTCGACGTCCGGGTCATGAATTACACATTGCCGGAATCAGATGTAAATCCTATCAGGACAGAGAAGAATGTCGAAGAACCCGCTTCCATGAGCCGTTCAAAACAAGCGAATCAGCCTGTTGAACAAAACAATGAACAGCCGCAGAAAGATGTTAATCAGGTGCATACGATCCGTGTGGACACAGCCAGAATGGATAACCTGATTAATCTTGTCGGAGAAATGGTGATTACCAGAACCAGACTGGTGAAAATCGGTCAGGACCTGCAGACGGAAAACCAGTCCGATCCGCTTGTTTCAAACCTTAATGAAGCAAATGTCTACCTTGGGCGTTTGATGAATGATCTTCAGGAAAGTGTCATGAGGCTGCGTATGGTGCCGATTGGCACGATATTCAGCCGTTATCCGCGTCTTGTCCGGGATTTTTGCCGGAAGACCGGTAAAAGGATCGAACTTGTTATTCACGGTGAAGAAACAGAACTGGACAAGATCGTCATCGAAATGATCGGTGACCCGTTGACACATATTATCCGCAACTCGGTTGACCACGGCATAGAGCCGCCAGAAGAAAGGCTCACAGTCGGAAAGCCTGAAGCAGGAACGATTACCCTTGATGCCTACCATGAAGGAAACCATATTGCCATCATCGTCTCGGATGACGGCGCCGGACTTAACCTCGATAAAATCTACAAAAAAGCTGTAGAAAAAGGCCTGATCAGTGAAAGGGAAGGCTTATCTGAAAACGATATTGCCAATCTTATTTTTCTGCCCGGATTCAGCACCGCCGATCAAATAACGGATATCTCCGGACGCGGTGTCGGTATGGACGTTGTGAAAAAAGCCATTACGAATTTAGGCGGCATCGTTGATATCAAGACAAGTAGGGGTGCCGGAACGTCGATGATTATCCGGCTGCCGCTGACGCTGGCTATTATTCAGGCGCTGCTCGTTGAAGTGGGTAATGAGACCTATGCAGTACCCTTGTCTTCCGTGGTTGAGACGCTTCTTGTCAACAAGTGTGATATTAAGAGTGTCGGAAGCTTGCCGATGGTTCAGCTCAGGGGCAATACCCTGCCGCTGATTTCTTTAAAACAGAAATTTGATTTACCCGAAAGTGCAGCCATCCATGATGAAGTCTATGTCGTTGTGGTTGGTTTGGGCGATAAAACCGTAGGACTTATCGTCGATGAACTACAGGGCCAACAGGAGGTTGTCATCAAGTCTCTGGGAGATTATCTGAACGGTTTACCGGGGATTGCAGGGGCAACCATTCTCGGAGACGGCAAAGTAACATTGATTTTGGACATCGGATCTCTTCTACAGGATATTTTAATCAAGCATTAAGAAAGGCGGTACTCTAATTATGGCGGAAGAACAAATGGTTACTTTTTCGTTAGGTTCGGAAGAATTTGGAGTGGATATTATGAAGGTCCAGGAAATCATCCGGATCCCTCCTATTACCAGAGTACCAAAGGCCCGCAGCTATATTGAGGGTGTCATCAATTTGCGCGGAAACGTCATTCCGATTGTTAATCTCAGGTCCCGGTTTGGTATGCTTGCCGCGGAAGAAACCGATTTAAGCAGGATCGTTGTTCTGCAAATTGACGGCAGGGTGTTTGGCATTCGGGTTGACAGCGTGACAGAAGTGCTGTGGCTGGACAGTGAAGCGATAGAACCGCCCCCGCCGATAGCACTTGGCATGGATTCAAATTACATCCGCGGAGTTGGCAAGATAGGTGAAAGACTGCTCATCCTCCTGAAGCTGGATCAACTGATAAGTGGAGATGGTATGAATGAACAAATTGCTTAAGCCGATCAAGGTCCTGGTTGTCGATGATTCACCTTTCATCAGGATGTCTTTGAAAAAAATATTGAGCAGTGATCCGGCTATTCAAGTCGTGGATACTGCACAGGATGGAAAAGAAGGGATATTGAAGCTTCAAGCCCTAAAACCGGATGTTGTGACCATGGATGTAGAGATGCCGGTGATGAACGGATTGGAAGCGCTGGAAGAGATCATGCGCTGGCAGCCGACACCGGTCATTGTGTTAAGTTCCGTAACAACTGACGGCACCAAGATGACGATGAAAGCATTTGACCTTGGTGCTGTTGAGGTTGTCGCGAAGCCTTCAGGCAGAGAGGGAGATGATCTCGCAGTCCTGGCTGAAGAGATTATCTTGAAGATCAAAAGTGTTGCCGGTGTAGATCCTACGCGTTTGAACAAAAAAAGTATGGGGTCTGCGCCACCGCTTGTTAGACAGCAGATGCAGCCAACTCCCGGATTGGGAAAACAGGATGCAGGCAAGCCGGTCGTTAACGTTCCCGGCCGCAAAATAGAAATTGTGGCGATCGGTACTTCGACGGGCGGACCAAGCGCTCTGCAGAATGTTCTGAGCAAGCTGCCCCGAAATTTTCCGGTTCCCGTAATTGTCGCCCAGCATATGCCGGCTGGATTTACAGCCTCCCTGGCTTCCAGGCTGAACAGCATCTGTGAGGTTGCAGTGAAGGAAGTTGAGCACGGCGAGCTGCTGAAAGCAGGTACGGTTTATATCGGACAGGCCGGAAAACAGTTTCAGGTGACAAGAAACAGCAGCGGGCTTATCGCGAATGTCACTGTAGAATCACCGATTGCCACTCTTTACAAGCCGTCTGTCGATGTAATGTTTCTGTCCCTGGCCAAAGAAGCCGGAGCCGGTGTCATGGGAGTCGTGATGACAGGGATGGGGAGCGATGGTCTGGCCGGCATGAAGTCCTTGAAGGCAGAAGGGGCTTATGCGATTGCCGAATCTGAGAAAACCTGTATTATTTACGGCATGCCCCGTGCCATTATTGAAGCGAAACTCGCGGATAGAGTTGTAATGCTTCCCGATATCGGGAATACAATCGTCGAATGTGTGAAAAGGAGGTAGTAAAATATGGGTCTGTTTACCGGTATGAATATCAGCGCGTCGGGTCTCACTGCTCAGAAGCTGAGGCTTGACCTGATTTCTAACAATATTGCCAATATCAATACAACCAATACGGGACAAACAACCGCGGCCGGTAACCCCATTCCTTATCAGCGTGAAGTCGCCGTCTTTTCCTCTCGCCCATCGGAGAAGGATTTTGCAGGTGTATTTAAGGATGCCCGCACCAGCTTAAGCGGTGAAGGAGTTCAGGTCACCGCTGTTATTCAGGATGACAATGAATTCAGGCTGGAATATGATCCGGATAACCCGGATGCGGCCCAAACAGCCGAAGATGGAATCCCGGTCGGCTATGTGCGCTATCCGAATGTGACGCTTGTAGCGGAAATGGTTGACATGATTTCGGCTAACAGGTCTTATGAAGCGAATGTAACCGCCTTGAACGCCAGTAAATCGATGGCTTCCACAGCTCTGGAAATTGGAAAGGGGTAATCTATGAGTAATGCGCTGGGTCCTTTGACGACGATTGTTCCGCTTTCTCCTTTGGATAACACAGGCACTTCCCAAACATCCAAAGCGAACGACGCCAATGGTGCCACTGGTTTTTCTTCTTTTCTGAGTGACGCGCTCAATAAGCTTGAACGTACGCAGGCGGAGGCTGAACAGGCTGCGGCAGATCTGGCCACGGGCCAAGTCGATGATTTCCATACGCCGGTCATTGCCATGGAAAAAGCCAGCCTGACTTTAGGTCTAGCTGTTACCGTACGTAATAAAGTTATAGATGCTTATAATCAGATCATGCAGATGCAAATCTAATTCTAGGGGGAAAGGTAGTTGAATTTTTCCTTAACTGAAATACGGAATGCTGTGCGTAATTTTTGGGAAAAACTGACCAACCCGCAAAGGATCATTCTTGTGGCCGCACCGGTTATTGTTGCGACTGCTTTGATTACACTTATCTTTTGGGCAAGCCGTCCCGAGTATACCGTTCTGTTTTCCGGTTTGGAAACCGAGGAAGCCGGAGCGATCACGGAGGCGCTGAAAGGATTAAAGATCCAATATCAATTGGCGGATGGGGGTTCAACTATCGAGGTTCCTCAAAAGGATGCTGCAGAAGTCCGGCTGCAGCTGGCCAATGAAGGCCTTCCCAGTGAAAGTACCTTTAGTTTTGATTACCTGAATCAAATGAGAATCGGTGAAACTGACGAGGACCGTAAACTGAGGTACGTATTGGGGCTGCAGACAGAACTTGAACAAACGATCGGAACGCTTGACGGTGTGGAATATGCAAGGGTTCATATTGTTATGCCTAAAGACTCGCTGTTTACCGAGCAGCAGGAAGTGACAACCGCTGCTGTAACGATTAAACGAAAATACGGAAAGGAAATGTCGGAAAATCAGGTAAGGGCAATCGCAAATCTTTTATCCTATTCGGTTGAAGGTCTTAGCATAGATAAGGTAACGATTGTCGATACGAACGGCAATGTCTTGTCCGATGCTCTCGGGAGCAGTACTTCCCCGCAAAAATTATCTGCGACCCAGCTTCAGGTTCAGCAAACGTATGAAAACGACATCCAGAATTCCGTGCAAACGATGCTGGATAAAGTGTTTGGGACGGGTACCACCATCGTCAGAGCGAACGCCACCATTGACTTTGATCAAAAAAAGATTACCAGTCAGAAAAATGAAACCGGGGCTGTTACCAGCCGTCAGGAAGTCACGGAGAAAAGCAGCAGTACTTCTGCCAACGGGGGTGTTGCCGGCACGGAAACCAATGTGCCCGGATATCCGGTTACCGGCCAAAACGGCACGACCTCAACTTCGGAGAAAAATAGTCTGACGGAAAATTTCCAACCAAGCGTGACGCAGGAAGAAACGGTCGTAACTCCGGGGCAGATCAAAAGGCTGACCGTATCTGTTCTGGCGGATTCGGACAGCGTGACGGATGAACAGCTTGATAATGTTAAGAATATTGTTTCTTCTGCGGTCGGCTATAATCAGGATCGCGGTGATGTGATTGAGGCGGCCAGACTGCCTTTTGAAAAGACGACGGCGCTTGAAGAACAGGCAGCGATAGAAAATGCCGTCCGCAAGGCCCAAATTCTGCAATATGCGGAAATTGGCGGAGGTGTGTTGCTGGCAATTGTTCTTTTGCTTGCATTCTTAAGGTCTAGAAGGAAACAATCGGCGCTCAAGTCGATGGATATAGCGGATGGATCGAGATTTGTCACGCTGCAGGAAGCTGAACAGATCCTGGCGTCGCAGATTGAGGCTGAACGGCAGGCCGATTTGAAACTTGCTCGGAAGAAAGCCAAAACGACAGAAGAGATTGAAAAAGAGAAGATTCGTCAAGAAGTCGAAAAATTTACGGTGGAAAATCCGGATGATGTGGCAAGATTAGTCAAAACCTGGCTGACTGAGGAGCAATAAAGATGAGCAGCGGAATTTTTACGGGATTACAAAAAGCGGCAGTACTACTGATTACCTTGGGCCCGGAAAGATCTTCGGAAATCATAAAATTTCTTTCGGAGCCGGAGATCGAACAGCTTACGCTGGAAATGTCCAATATGCGCAAGGTGTCTGAGGAACAAAGGGACTCGGTGATTGATGAATTTCATAAAATGTGTCTGGCCAGCAATTACATCGCGCAAGGCGGCATTGAATATGCCAGGGATGTCTTAGAACGGGCTTTGGGACAGCAAAGAGCGTTTGATATTATTGGACGTTTGTCCTCTTCGCTGAAGATGCGTCCGTTTGACATTGTTCGCCGTACGGATGCCAAACAGTTGTTTTCTTTTATTCAGGGCGAGCACCCGCAGACGATTTCTTTAATTATGACGCACCTTCCGTCGGACAAAGCGGCTACGATTTTAGGGAGCCTGCCTCAGGACCTCCAGGCTGAAGTCACGAAAAGGATTGCTCTGATGGGAAGAACAAGTCCGGAAGTACTGAAAGAAATAGAGAAGGTCCTTGAAAATAAAATCTCCAATCTTGCCCCGACCGATTATACATCTTCAGGCGGGATGCAGTCTGTCGTCGATATGCTTAACCGGACGGATCCCGGTACGTTAAAAACGGTCATGGACGTTCTGGAGATGGATGATCCCGATCTTGCCGAACAGATTAAGAGGCAGATGTTTGTGTTTGATGACGTCATCCTACTTGACGACCGTTCTGTTCAGCTGGTGCTACGTGAAGTGGAGACCAAGGATCTTGCCTTGGCGCTAAAAGGTTCCAATGAAGATGTCACGCAGAAGATTCTCGCGAATATGTCCAGTAGGTCTGCCGGTATGCTGAAGGAAGATATGCAGTTTATGGGCCCCGTTAGGCTGCGTGAAGTGGAAGAGGCTCAGCAGAAGATTGTCAAAGTAATTCGTAAGCTGGAGGAAGCTGGAGCGATTGTGATCTCCAGAGGTGGTGCAGATGAAATTATCTATTAAGACCTCGGTTCTGAAGAGCAAAGTTATTGAAATTTCTTCTCCGCGGATTCTGGAGTCACCTGACCCGGAGAAATACAGAAATAGGACGAATGTTTATGATACCACGTCGTCCCTGGCCGTAATGTCCGTATCGGAAGAACGTATGGTCATGGAGCAGTGTGTAACTGAAACGGCTGCGCTTCCAGAGGAAGACTGGGGACCGGAGGTATCCGATATCCTGGCGAAAGCCAGGGCTGAAGCGGATGAGCTGATTGCCGAAGCAAAAAAAACATCGGCTCAAATCATTGAAAACGCTCGGAAGGAAAGCGAAGCCTTAACTACCGCGTACCAGGAAAAAGCCAAAAGTGAGATTGCAACCGTCGCTTACACGGAAGGTTACAATAAAGGGCTCGACGAAGCTCAGTCTCAAGCGGACGTGATTACCCGGCAGGCCAAAAACTATCTGGAGATGGCCCAAAAGGTTCTGGCGGATGAATTCAACAAAGCAGACAGGGAATTAGCAGACCTTTGTCTGAAGATTTGCAGCAGAATTATACATACCTCATTGGATATCAATCCGGAAATTCTTTTAGGTCTCATCAAGAATCTTACCCTGCTGCCCAGTGATAAACAGAGTATTAAAATTCACCTGTCCGGCAGAGATTGGGAGTGGTACAAAGAGCTTCCGGCGGAGAGCAAACCGGGCTATTTGGTCATTGTCGATGAAACGCTCAAGGGCGGTGATATTTTTCTGGAATGTTCAGAAGGGATATTTGACGCCCGGATAGATATGCAGTTGGAAAAGATAGAGAAATACATCAGGGAGGGGTTGAAGTATGGCCGACTGGAAGACGCTGGCCCGGAAGATTGAACAATACGAGCCTATTTCAGCCTGGGGATTAGTCTCTAAAATCAGCGGCCTTCTGGTTGAGGCGGACGGCCCGAGGGTCAGCGTCGGGAAATACTGCCATATTATGGCTTCCGGCTCCAAAGCAATCCCTGCTGAGGTTGTCGGCTTCAGAGGAACAAAGACCCTGTTTATGCCGCTCGGGGAATTGGAAGGCGTAGCCCCCGGTGATAAGGTGGTCCCCCAGGATGAAACGCTGAATGTCAAAGTGGGGCCTGGATTGCTGGGTAGGATCCTGGACGGACTTGGACAGCCGCTTGATGGAAGATCTTTGAATACGGATCAAGCTTATCCGCTTCATAATAGGCCTCCCAGCGCGCTGCTTAGACCGCGTATTCGTGAGCCTCTGAACGTTGGCGTCAGAGTCATCGACGGACTGCTGACCATGGGCAGGGGTCAAAGAATGGGTATATTTGCCGGGTCAGGTGTCGGCAAAAGCACCCTTTTAGGGATGATGGCCCGGAATTCGGAGGCTGATGTAAACGTGATTGCGCTTGTTGGGGAACGCGGACGAGAGTTGCGGGATTTTATGGAGAAAGATCTCGGCGAAGAGGGTTTATCCCGGTCTGTAATCATCGTCGCGACATCGGACCAGCCTGCTCTCGTCAGACTGAAAGCCGCCTTTACGGCAACTGCGGTCGCCGAGTATTTCCGCGACAAAGGGAAGAATGTGCTGTTCATGATGGATTCCGTGACCCGCTTCGCGATGGCCCAGCGGGAAATAGGCCTGACCGTCGGGGAACCTCCGGCAACCAGGGGATATCCTCCCTCCGTATTTGCTATGCTGCCAAAACTTTTGGAAAGAGTTGGTTTATCGGAGAAAGGAAGTATCACAGGGATCTATACCGTCCTTGTTGATGGTGATGATCATAATGAACCCATTGCAGATGCTGTAAGAGGAATACTGGACGGCCATATTGTTTTGACCAGGGAGCTGGCGTCAAAAAATCATTATCCGTCTATCGACGTCCTGCAATCCATCAGCCGCTTAATGAACGATGTTGCGGATCCCCGGGTCCAGGAACTCGCCGGGAAAATCCGGGAACATCTTGCAGTCTACCGTGAAGCCAAAGACTTGATCGACATCGGTGCCTATGTGGCGGGAAGCAGCAGCCGGATTGACCAGGCTATCAAATATGATGAAAAGATACGCGCTTTCGTCTGTCAGAATACAAATGGAAAATGCAGCTTTGCCGAAATGCTGAGCTTCATGCAAAATGTTTTTGAAGAGGACGGTACGTGATGCCTTTCAAATTTCGGCTGGAGGCTTCTCTCCGGCTGGCCGAGCAGGAAATGGATATCGAGCAGGGCTTACTGGCGCAGGAGCTTAGAACGCTGCGCGAGGCGGCTGAACAAAAGGATCTCCAGGCGCAGCTTCTGAACGCGGCCTTGGAGAAACAGAAAATAGCTTGTCTTGAAGAGCCGCAGATGCTGAGTCTCTGGCAAAGATACTGTTATGATCAAAGGAATATTTTACTGAAGCGGGAAAAAGAAGTCGAAGAACAAAATATTCGGGTCGAAAAACAAAGGGAAAAGCTGCTGGAATGCCGAATTAAAACAGAAAAATACAAAAGGCTTAAAGAAAAGAAAATAAGACTTTTTCATATAGCGGAATTAAAGAAAGAACAGACTGAGATTGATGAAATCGCCCAGAACCTCAGAGGCTGGAAAACACAGGAGGATTGATGTGATTTTTTTGACAAGACTGAACAACAAAGAATTTACCATAAATCCCGACTTGATTGAGACGGCGGAAGCTACTCCCGACACGGTCATTACACTGACCACTGAAAAGAAGTACGTCGTCAAAGAATCCATCGATGAGCTCATCGAAAAGATTGCAGCATTTCGAAGACGCTGTCATCCAGAATTCAGAGGAGGAACCCGCAGTAATGAAAATTAAAAGCATTGTCGTGCCCCTTATCTTTATGGTCATTGGAGCCGGGCTTGGCGTAGGCGGCATGATTGTTAAAGATAAAATCTTTCCTGGTTCCGCTTCAGGCACCGCGCAGGTCGAAAAAAAAGATACGGAGGAAGTCGGACCGCTGATCGAAATGGAAGAGGAATTCATGATCAACCTCGACGGAGGTGGAATGGTCAAGACGAATATTGTGCTGGAAGGCGCAAACAAAAAATCTGCAGAGAAGATCACTGAAAAAGAAATATTCTTGAGAGACCGTATCATTTCTGTGGTTGGATCAAAAGGAATTGACGATATTCGGACAAATGAAGGACGTGAAAAACTCAAAAAGGAGCTGCTGACCGAGTTGAATGACGTCTGCGGCGACCAGATCAAAGAAGTGTTGTTTAAAAATTTCATTTATGATTAAAACATAATTTTAAGGAGGAGGGATTGGATGGGTGAAGTATTATCCCAGGCGGAAATCGATGCTTTACTAAATGCGTTATCGGACGGCTCAGTTGATGAAGAAACCATCAAAATGTCCAGCCCTCATAAAATAAAAGTTTATGATTTTAAAAGGCCCAACAAGTTTTCCAAAGGGCAGCTGAACTCCTTGCTGAATATTCATGAGAATTTTTGCCGTTCACTGGCGACTTTTCTGGCTGGGAACATGCATACTGCCGTGGATGCCAAAGTGCTGTCTACCGAGCAGGTGACGTATGATGAATTTATCCGTTCTTTGCCCTATCCGACGATCCTTGGAATTTTCAGCATGCCGCCGCTGGAAGGAAATGGACTGCTTGAACTTAGCCCTTCGCTGGCCTTCATTCTGGTGGACAGACTGCTTGGCGGTCATGGTGCGGAACCGGCCAAAAATCGTGATCTGACTGAAATCGAACGTAAAATCATTGTCAGCCGGCTCGGCAAGATCGTTCAATTAATGGGGGAAGCCTGGGCTGAAATTTTTGAAGGGAATCCTCAGCTGGTTAATGTGGAGACAAATTCCCAATTCACCCAGATTGTTGCTTCAAACGAAATGGTGGTTGTTGTAACCATGGAGGTGAAGATTGAAGAACAATCGGGGATGATCAATGTTTGTCTTCCATATATTGTTATGAAGCCGATTTTAGAAAAACTGAATAATCTGCTGCTGTTCTCGTCCGGAGGAAAGGTCATATCATCCGCAGAGAGAGAACTGATCCGGCAAAAGATTGAATGGGCCAAAGTGCCGATGAAAGCCATTATCGGTAAAGCCCAGATTACGATACAGGATCTGATCAATCTGGAACGGGGGGATGTGATCCCTCTGAATCAGGGCATCAAGGATCCTCTCTCCGTCTACGTCGGGGAATACATTAAATTTAAGGGAATGCCTGGTTTATTCGGAAACAAAATGGCAGTACAGATTACTGAGGTCATAAAAAAAGGGGGGAATGAGGATGGGTAACGGAATGCTTTCGCAGGAGGAGATAGATGCCTTGCTGTCCGGTTCGATGGATATCGATTCCCATGAGGCCGACGAGCCTGTTTCCCGCAGCAGCCAGCATATTGAGCTTACTGATATGGAAAAAGACGCTATGGGAGAAATTGCGAATATATCGATGGGGACAGCAGCAACGACGCTATCTCAGCTTGTTGGAAAGCGCGTTGAGATAACTGCTCCAAAAGTTGATTTGACCACAGCAAAGAAAGTATTTGAAGATTATCCCGTGCCGCATGTACTGATTGATGTCAAATATACAAAAGGGATTGAAGGATCCAATATGCTGGTTCTTTCCCGAGAAGATGGTTCCATTATTGTGGATTTGATGATGGGAGGAACCGGCAAGAATCCGACAAATGAACTGTCCGATATCCAATTAAGCGGCATTTCAGAAGCGATGAATCAAATGATGGGGTCAGCGGCCACATCCATGTCCACGGTGTTTAATTCCGTTGTGGATATTACACCACCCCGCGTTATCGTAGCGGAGAAGGACGAGGAGGCCTATGAATTAAGCAAGAATCTGAATGCCGATGAATTATTGATCAGAGTATCTTTTAGAATGATCATTGAAGGAATTATTGACAGCGTTCTGATTCAGGTACTTCCGTTTGACGTCGCCAAAGGCATGGCCGATAAGCTTCTGGGACAAATGTACACGGCATCGGCTCAGGAAACAGTACCGGAGCCGATGCCCCAGTATACTGCACCGTCCGACCCGGTACAGCTTGAGCCGAATATTCCGAGACCTCAGGCTCCGCCACCTTTGCCAATGGAAACCAAATGGCAGCCGCCCGTGGATTTCCCCTCCCCGAAGGTCCAGCCGACCTTTGTGCAGCCGGCGCAGTTTGCACCGCTTTCTTCAGGGGGGCTCGCAAGTCTACCGAACAATTTAGGATTGATTTATGATGTTCCGCTTCAGGTCAATGTTGAACTTGGTAAAGCAATAAAAACCATTAAGGAGATCCTGGACTTGGGTCCCGGATCCGTCGTTGAACTTGATCGCCTGGCAGGTGAACCGGTTGATATGATTGTCAACGGAAAACTAATTGCCAAATGTGAGGTTGTCGTGATCAACGAGACCTTTGGTATCCGTATCACAGAAATTGTGAATCCAAATGAAAGAATTGACACATTAAACTAGATCGAGGAGGAAGAATCGTGAGTAGAACAGTTTTGCTTGTTGATGACGCTGCTTTTATGAGAATGATGCTCAAGGATATCCTGGTCAATAATGGTTATCAGGTTGTTGGTGAGGCAGAAAACGGGAGGGTTGGAGTCGATAAATACATGGAGCTGAAACCGGATATTACGGTTATGGACATTACCATGCCCGAAATGGACGGGCTTCAGGCTGTAAAAGAGATCAGAACCAAGGATCCGCAGGCCAAAGTCATCATGTGCAGTGCAATGGGTCAGCAGGCCATGGTTATTGAAGCCATCCAGTCCGGAGCAAAGGATTTCATCGTCAAGCCCTTCCAGGCGGAAAGAGTGCTTGAAGCGATCGCCAAGGCGCTGAAATAGCCATGAACGATTATGATAAACTGCCTTATCCCGGTGCTTCAGGAGCTGCGGGATCAGCGGTAACCCCAACGGAAGCTTTTTCCTGGCCCGGTCTGATCGGGATGATTGTGGTTTTTCTGATTATTCTTGTCGTGGCCTTATGGCTGATCAAACGGCTGAACCGTTTCTCCATGCGGAGTATCCAGTCTCCGTGGGTAAGGGTCCTTGACCGGCAGGTTTTAAACGGCCAGCAGGCACTGTACCTGGTCGAAATAGCCGGGAAGATCCAGGTTCTCGGTGGGACGGACCATCATATTACAAAGGTGGCTGAGATCGATGAT
Source organism: Dehalobacter sp. (assembly GCF_030063005.1). Lineage (NCBI taxonomy): Bacteria > Bacillati > Bacillota > Clostridia > Eubacteriales > Desulfitobacteriaceae > Dehalobacter > Dehalobacter sp. The sequence goes on along the minus strand of NZ_JAPDHR010000027.1, from coordinate 55,788 downwards.
TTGGATGTGGCGGCTGAAATTCTTGATGAAATTGCACGACAACCGCAAGAAAAAATGGATGAATGGATGTCCGTGATCTGGAAGAAGTTAAAAAAGAAACAAAAGAATGAACCGTTTTCTGCTGAACTTGAGAGATTTCTCAAGGAGGAAAAAAATGAACATTACACTTGATGCAGGCCAGACCGGCTCTGCCGTTCAGATCCTTTTACTTGTTACGGTCCTTTCCTTTGCACCGGCTATTCTGGTATTAATGACTTCTTTCACCCGAATTGTTGTCGTTTTATCTTTTGTCCGTAATGCGCTGGGAACACAAACGCTGCCTCCTACCCAAGTCATTATCGGACTTTCCTTGTTTCTGACTTTTTTTGTCATGATGCCAACGTTCAACGAGATTAATACCCATGCGCTTCAGCCTTACATGAAAACCCAGATTACCAAGGAGGAAGCCTTGGACAAGGCCGAACAGCCGCTGCGAACGTTTATGTTCAAACAAACCAGAGAAAAAGATCTGGCGTTGTTTGTGAATATGGCCAAAATAGAGCAGCCCAAAACGTATGGGGATATCCCCACGTATGTTTTAATCCCGGCTTTTGTCATCAGTGAATTGAAGACGGCTTTCCAGATGGGTTTTGCGATTTTTATTCCTTTTATTATTATTGATATGGTTGTATCGAGCACGCTGATGTCGATGGGGATGATGATGCTACCTCCGATGATGATTTCCCTGCCGTTCAAGATATTGCTGTTTGTTTTGGTTGACGGATGGTCATTGGTGGTGAAGTCTCTGGTTTCAAGTTTCAGTTAAAGGGTCCCAAGAAATTTGCCAGAGGTGAAACGGAATGTCTGAAAATCAAATTCTTGCGATGGCTAAAGAAGCCATAGCGGTAGCAGTCATTGTTGGCGGACCGATCCTGGCCGTGAGCTTGCTTATCGGCCTTGTTGTTAGTGTCTTCCAGGCTATGACGCAAATACAGGAGCAAACGCTGTCCTTTATTCCAAAATTATTGGGTGTTGCCGTGATTCTGCTTATCCTGGGTCCTTGGATGCTCAATGTGATGACCACTTACACGGCAACGCTCTTTACGGAGATTGCCAAATATGCCCGGTATTAAAGCGGTCCAATGGAGGACGTAACTTGAACCTGTCTGATTACTTACAGTGGAATCTTATTTTATTTATGCTTATCTTTTCCCGCTGGGCAGGAGTGGTCATGCTTGCGCCGGTGTTCGGTGCCAAAGGCGTTCCGGCGATGATAAGACTTGGTCTCGCCGCAGGGCTGTCAGTCGTTGCCTATCCGCTGATTCAAGCCCAAAACCCCATGATACCGAATGAATGGATTCCGCTGATCGGAGTACTGGTGAAGGAGATACTCCTGGGGCTGACGATGGGATTCATTATCAGCTTGCTTACGATGGCTATGCAGGGAGCCGGGCAGCTGATTGATTTTCAGCTCGGGTTTATGACCGGAAACATTGTTGATCCGATCAATGGTATGCAAAGCCCGATGACAGGAAGTTTCCTAGCTTTGCTGGCGACCATGCTTCTTCTGGCTACCAATTCCCACTACTATATCATTGCTGCGGTGACCAGAAGTTATGAATTTCTGCCGATTAATCCTTCTGGTGTGAACTACGGCGCAGCATTCTTTATAGACATTACCGGGAAGGTCTTAAGTTTATCGCTGCAGATTGCGATGCCGATCTTTGGTGCCATCTTACTGGCCGATGTCGGTATCGGCCTTTTAGCGAAGACCGTACCCCAGCTTAATATATTTTCTGTGATATTCCCAGTAAAGATCATCTTTGGCCTCGCCATGCTGTACTTGATGATTACTTTCTTTGGTGATACGGTATCGCGGGTTTTTGATGTTACGATGCAGTGGTTTTTTGAACTGTTGAGGGGGTGGCGTACATAGCAGAAAAAAGGTTCCCGGCGACTCCTAAAAAAAGGCAGGAAGCCCGTAAAAAAGGCCAGATACTGAAGAGTCAGGAACTGACTTCGGCCGTAATGCTTCTGGCTATCGTCGGTTTGCTGAAAATGTGGCTGCCGAATGTGTTTCAAAGATTAGCCAACATTTTTACGTACACAGCAAATTTTTCCGGGGACTGGAATCTTCAGTCCCTCTGGAAGGTTGTTATCGATATTTCCTGGCAGTGCCTGCTGATTCTGGCTCCAGTATTTGCGGCTGCGCTGGTGGTCGCATTTGCTGTAAATATCCTGCAGACGGGACCGGTATTCATTACCGAACCTATGATTCCGAAATTCTCGAGGATGAATCCTGTTGAAGGGGCCAAGAGGATGTTCGGGCTGAAGGCCCTGGTCAATTTGGTCAAGTCTTTATTCAAAGTACTGGTAATCGGTTATTTTCTTATCGATATCATTCGCAAAAACATGGATGTATTTCCGGCGCTGCAAGGGGCTGAAGTCGGGCAGTCCGTCATTTTTTTAAGCGGATTGTTGTTTGAAATGGCCTGGAAGATCGCGCTGGCCTTTCTGGTGATTGCGTTTGCAGATTTCCTTTATCAATGGTGGGATTATGAGAAAAACCTTAGGATGTCCCAGGAAGAAATCAAAGAAGAATACAAACAAACGGAGGGAGATCCGCTCATCAAGGGTCAGATTAAGAAGCGCCAGCGCATGATGGCTATGCGCCGAATGATGGAGGACCTGAAGCAGGCAGATGTCGTCATTACAAACCCGACGCATTATGCAGTCGCCTTAAAATATGATACAGCCAAATATCCTGCTCCCTATGTCGTCGCCAAAGGGCAGAATGAAATAGCTTTAAGAATCAGGGCGGTTGCGGAAGAAAACAATATTGTGATTATGGAAAACAAGCCTTTGGCCAGATCGCTTTATTCCCAGGTTGAGCTGGGACAGGTTGTGCCGGGGGAGCTATACAAGGCGGTCGCCGAAGTCCTCGCGTTTGTCTTCCGTCTCAACAAGAAGAGACGATCCTATTCCGCGTAGCGGGAGCTGGCACCATTATGTCGGGGCAAGTCTGCGTGCCACAATTCCGCTTTCGGCCGTTGTGCCATCCATGGCACAAAAGGCCGCGTTGCGCCATCCAGGCTCCGCTCGCCGCGGAACTGTGGCACGCAGACTGATCTTATGCTTATTATAGGGTCTAGCTTTTTTGCCCCGAATTGAACGTAAGCTCATTCACGCAGGTTTGTATGCCATTGTGGAATTATGTACTTGCAGACCTATTCCAAACTATGAGAACATGCAAACAGTAAACTTCTTGAAGGAATACCCAAACAAAGATAGCTTCAGAGATAGGTCTCCGTGATATATAGCCAGCGTCAGCGGAGCATGGAGTGCGCAGCGCGGCCTTTTGACGGCCACGGATGGCCTAATGTCGCGGTGCCACGGATGGCAAGGAGCGACGCGTCAGGAAGACGCAACGGCCGAGAGCGGCTATATATCACGGAGACTTACCCCAAAAGTTTTTTTGAATGGATCCAAGGATCATTTTTGAAAACACAGAATTAAGTAAAGGAGGATACGGCAGAATGGCGACGACAACTCGCGCGGGCAGATTAGCAAGAAATACGGATATTATCGTAGCCATCGGCATCGTCGGCATTATTGTCGTCATGGTCCTTGGCGTGCCCGCAGGCTGGCTTGATTTTCTTATCACCTTGAACATTACCGGGTCAGTCCTGATTCTTCTGCTGGCTGTCTTCACGAAGGACCCGCTGGAGTTTTCCGTACTGCCTTCTTTACTGCTGACCATGACACTGTTTCGACTGGCCCTGAACCTTTCCACCACAAAACTGATTTTGCTCGAGGCTCACGCGGGGCAGGTCATTCAGCAGTTTGGACAGTTTGTTATCCAGGGAAATCCGGTTGTCGGTTTTATTGTGTTCTGCATCCTAGTCGTGGTACAGTTTATGGTCATTACCAAAGGTGCGGAGCGCGTATCCGAAGTCGGGGCACGCTTTACCCTGGATGCGATGCCCGGAAAACAGATGAGCATCGATGCCGATCTGAACGCCGGCATCATCACGGATCAGGAAGCCAGGACCCGAAGACTCAATATCCAGCAGGAAGCGGATTTTTACGGCGCGATGGACGGGGCCAGCAAGTTTGTCAAAGGGGATGCCATTGCGGCAATTATTATCCTGCTGATTAACATTATCGGTGGCTTTATTATCGGGATGGTAACCAAGGGCATGGCGGTCACCGACGCGCTATACACCTATACGCTGCTGACGATCGGAGACGGTCTGGTAACCCAGATCCCGGCACTGCTTATTTCCACAGCCACAGGTCTCATCGTGACAAGAGCCGCATCGGACAGTAATCTTGGCCAGGATCTAGCCAAACAGCTCTTCAGGACGCCAAAGGCGCTCTATATTACTTCCGGGGTATTGATAGCCCTTGCTATTTTTGGTATGCCTCGGGTACCCATGCTGATGTTTGCCGCAGCTACTGCCGGCATGGGTTACTATCTTCAGCGCAGCACTGCTCAGGCAGCCAAAATAGAATCGGCGGCGGCGGTTAAAAACGATATGGATGAGACCAAGAAGCCTGAAAATGTGATGAATATGCTTGGAATGGATCATATGGAGCTGGAGATCGGCTATGCGCTGATTTCGCTGGTTGACGCCGGTCAGGGAGGGGATCTTTTGGACAGGATTATTCTGATCCGCAAGCAGCTGGCTGGGGAACTTGGATTTATCGTTCCGGTGATCAGGGTCAGGGATAATATGAACCTGCAGCCGAATCAGTATACGATCAAACTGAAAGGCGCTGAGGTTGCTTCCGGGGAATTGATGACCGATCATTACCTAGCTTTCAGCGGGGGGATCGAGGATGATTCCATCCAGGGCGTTCCGACCAAAGAACCGGCCTTTGGCCTTGATGCCAAATGGATTAATGCGTCGGTCAGAGAGCAGGCAGAACTTTCCGGATATACCGTCGTCGATGCACCGACAGTACTCGCGACCCATCTGACGGAAATTCTTAAAACGCATGCCCATGAGATTATCAGCCGGCAGGATGTGAAGAAGTTAATGGACCATGCCAAGGAACAGTCGCCGGCAGTCGTTGAAGAGCTTATTCCTGACCTGCTCAGCCTGGGGCAGGTTCAGAAGGTGCTCAGCAATCTGCTGCGGGAAAGGGTATCGGTCAGAGATCTGGTGACGATCCTGGAAACGCTCGCGGATAGTGCTCCTTTGACAAAAGATATCGACAGGCTTACCGAACATGTCCGGCAAGGCTTGGCCCGCCAGATTGTACAGCCCTTCCTGAATCCTCAAAAAAAATTGCCGGTACTCACGCTTGAACCGAGGATTGAGCAGATGATTTTAGATAACCTTCGTCCTTCGGACTATGGCAGTTACGTAAATATTGATCCGAATGTTTTGCAGAAGCTCTTAAAAAAAATAGGTGCCCAAGTGGAAAAAATCATGCTGCAGGGACACAATCCCGTAATGTTGTGTGCTCCTGTGGTCAGGATAAGTTTAAAAAGAATGACAGAGCGTCAGCTTCCTCACCTGGTCATCTTGTCTTATAATGAACTTGTACAGGGAATAGAGGTTCAGGCTCTTGGAATGGTGGTGTTGGATTAAATGAGGGTGAAACGGTTCATCGGTGACAATGTGGCGGATACAATGGGGAAGATCAAACGGGATCTTGGGTCGGAGGCAGTGATTCTGCAGACCCGCCAAATTAAAGAAGGCGGATTCCTGGGTTTTTTTGCGCGTACAAAAGTGGAAATTACCGCAGCGATTGAAGATAGGCAGCCGAACCATGCCGCGATGAACCCAGCGGAGGAGGAACCTGTCAAGGTCGTTAATACGGATGCGATAAAGAAGGCCTATGAAGCTTACAGAGAAAAAGAAAATGAAAACACGAGAGAGCAGCGTATTTCCTATGATGCCCAGTCCGAAATCAAACAAATGCACACGATTCTGAAAGAAATCAAAGGGCATATCACCAAAGGGGACGTAAGCATCAGTGCCGAATCCAAACCTTACTCTGACTGGATCCATTTTATGACGGATAGAGGGGCCAGCAGAGAAACTGCCGCTGAACTGCTCGAGCCTATTAAAAACGATCTTGCCGAAGATCAATGGAAAAATAATGTGAAAGTATTTGAACTGTTGGAAAATCAAGTAGAGCGGCTATGTTCAAATACCGAAGTTATCAGGCCCAGCAAATCCAGGACATTGGTGGTCGCGATGGTAGGACCTACCGGAGTCGGGAAAACAACAACCATTGGGAAGCTTGCGGCAGGTTTCAGCATCATTGAAAGAAGAAAGGTCGCGCTGATAACAGCCGACACATTCAGAGTAGCGGCAGTGGAACAACTCAGAACTTTCGGAGAAATCATCGGTGTTCCGGTTGAAGTCGTTATGACGCCGGAAGGGTTAAGAGAAGCGATTGACATCCATGCCGACAAAGAGCTTATTTTTATTGATACAGCCGGACGCAGTCCACAGCACGATCTTCATATGGATGAATTGGAAGCTTTTCTGGACAAGGCAAAACCTGATCTGACAATGCTTGTCATGAGTGTTACGACCAACCTGGCTGACCAGATGAAAGTCTATGAAAGATTTAAAAAATTATCCACGCATCTGATCTTAACGAAGCTGGATGAGAGCTTTTCTCTCGGTTCCATACTTGATCTCTTGGCAAAAACCAATTTGCCTGTTGCTTATTTAACAAACGGACAGAATGTCCCGGATGATATTGATGCAGCTACTTCCGAGAAACTTACCCGGTACGTTCTTGGGGAGGAAAATCCATATGTATGACCAGGCCAGTACACTCCGGCAGATGGCGAGTGAAAGAGAAGTTACGGTACCAAAAAATATGCGGGTCATTGCAGTCAGCAGCGGGAAAGGCGGTGTGGGCAAAACCAGTTTTGTGGTGAACTTGGCCCTTGCTCTGGCTGAATACAATTACAAGGTGATCATTCTGGACGGTGATCTCGGGCTGGCTAATGTTGATGTCGCTTTTGGGATCACGCCGAAATACAATATTAAGCACCTGCTGACCGGCGAAAAAAGAATTGAAGATATTCTTTACCCGATTGGCAAAGGAATCAAAGTATTGCCTGGAGCATCCGGGATGGTAGAGCTCGCCAATTTGGACAGGGGACAGCTGAAAAATGTTCTTGTTAATCTTGGCCGTCTCGAAAAAATGGCGGATATTCTGCTGATTGATACCGGAGCTGGTTTAGGACATACCGTATTGAACTTTATCAGTGCTGCGGACGATGTCATTCTCGTTCTGACGCCGGAGCCGCCTTCCATGACCGATGCTTATGGGCTGATCAAATCAATCAAAAGCCCGACCGGAAAAGTGAATCTCAACATTGTGGTGAATCGGGTCAAGAGTGAGGAAGAAGCCAGGCAGGCCTATGAAAGACTGGAGCATGCGGTTACGAAGTTTTTGGGTATGCCCATCAGTTTATTGGGATGGGTTTACGACGATCCGTCAGTCGGGCGCTCCGTGATGGAACAAAAGCCGGTTGGGCTATTGGATCCTCAAAGTTATGCTTACCGATGCGTCCAATGGATTGCAGGAAATGTTGCGGGCGTATTTATGCAGCCTCCGACTCAAAACAGCGGGATTAGAGGATTTATTTCTTCTCTGTTGAAATTAAAATAACGTCTTTTGTCAAACGAAAATGATATGCCTGGTCAGAGCGCTATTTGGGGAGTGATGAAGGTGCTCTATAAAGACAAAATCTATGAGGGCTTAAGTGTCCAGATCGTAGTCCCTGAAGGAGAATATCAAGGCAGATATAAGACCAGGGTTGAAGAGGTTGGGCAAAAAATCATAACAATCGGGGTACCGGTTGTTGATGGTCAGTTTATTCCGCTCAGAGAGGGAACCGCGTTGGAAGTTGTATTTGTCGACGATCTGTCGGCGTATTCCTTTTCGACCGTTCTGATTAAAAGGTTTTCTGTGCCTATTCCAACGTTTATCATTGAATTTCCGGAAAAGATATTCAAAGTTCAAAGAAGAAAATATGTCAGGATCCAAGTCGTCAGTCCTCTTCAATATAGGACCGTGGAAAAAGAAGGTTTAGGGATTGAGCAGAAAGGATTTATGCATGATTTAAGCGGCGGCGGTTTGCTTTTTCAGACAAAAGGGTGTGTACCCGAAAAAACGCTGGTCGTAGTGGAACCTGTCATTGGGGATACGGCGATGCAGATTCCGGCAATAGTCGTTCGTTGCGTGAAAGAAGAAGAAAAAAATGCTTTCCTGGTTTCAGCGGAATTTTATGAGATTTCTGAAAGAATGCGTGATAAAATCATTTCCTATGTTTTTGAGCTGCAACGAGAGATGCGTAAGAAAGGATTGGTTTGAACATGGAGATATCTGCAATCAGGCTGGAAGCCTTTAAGGAAATTGGGAATATAGGTTCCGGGCATGCGGCAACATCACTTTCTAAGCTGCTGCAGGCAAGAATAGATATGTCCGTTCCGAAAGTTTGGCTTGTGCCACTCGAAAAGCTTAACGAGGCGCTTGGTGAGTATGATACGGTCCAGGTGGCCCTTTATCTTAAAGTTGAAGGTGATGCCCCCGGAAAGGCCATATTTGTCCTGCCGACTGAAAGCGCCAGGGTTATTGCCCAGAAATTGCTTGCGCTTCCGGAACGCCCGGATATTTTTGAGGACGAAATGGCGCAGTCGGCACTGCAGGAAGTCGGAAATATTCTGGTTAGTTCCTTCGTGATTGCATTATCCAAGTTTTCCGGAGTTTTTCTTCAGCCGTCCGTTCCGGCCATGGCCATCGACATGGTCGGCGCGATGATTGACGGTGTCCTGCTGGAAGAAGGGATGATCGATGACGACGTTTTGATCATAGATACGAAATTATCCGGAGTTAAAGAGGTGGAAGGAAAATTTTTCTTTATTCCGAATAAAGGTTCACTTGATAAATTATTAGGAGTATTCGGTATATGAGCAAGATGATCGTTGTAGGGATGGCTGATTACAAAGTAGGAAGAGCGCCTGACAAGCTGATGACGGCCGGCCTGGGTTCGTGTATCGGGATATGTGTCTATGATCCGTCAACCCAGATCGGAGGAATGGCCCATATCATGCTTCCAAGCTCTTTGGAGAGCCTTCAGGGCAATCCGGCAAAGTATGCTGATACGTGCCTGGCCATGATGCTTGAGGAAATGCTTAAGTTAGGGGTCATGAGATCGAGACTCAAAGCCAAAATGGCCGGCGGGTCTCAGATGTTTTCGTTTGGGAATAAGGCACCGCTCTTGAAAATCGGAGAGCGCAACGCGCAGGCAGTGGAACAGGAATTAAAGAAGGTCGGGGTTCCTCTGCTCGTCTATGACGTTGGCGGCAGCTTCGGGCGGACGATCACTTTTGATATTCAATCTGGCGATTTGCATGTGAGAACGATTAACCATGGGGAAAAGGTGATCTAATGGTGGAGTCTGATAAAAAACTTGAAGAAAACGCATTCAGACTGTCAGTTGTCAGCGCCGGAATTGTTCTGGTGTTTTCCATCTTCAACGGTTATCGTTATCCTGCTATTATACTCCGAACCATACTGGCTTTTTTATTTATTTATCTTTTAGGCAAAGGGCTTATTCTATTATGGAACGGAGTTGCTCCTCCGGTTAAAGAAGAAAAACCGTCTTCCAGAATCGATATCTTCCTAGGGGATACTGAAAGTCAGGACGATAACGCTCCCTACGAGACGGGGCAGCCGAAAGAGAGCCTTCAGTCACTGAAAAAACGGGTTCCGGGCCAAATCAACAACCAGATGATGGATCATTTGCCGGATGCAGCGGCCAGAGCGGAGATTGTCAGAAAAATGGGCTGGAGTGATGATCAGTAAGGAGGTGTAAGCCGCATGTATCAAGGACAATATAATACACCCAAACAAGCTGTATGGACAGAAGAGCATTTAGAGAAATTCCTGCCGCTCGTGAAGAGGATTGCAGGTCGGCTGGCGATGTCACTGCCGGAACATATTGATCAGGAAGACTTATTCGGTTACGGCGTATTTGGATTACTGGATGCGCTTCAGAGATTTGACCCTTCCCGCAGCGTGAAATTTGAAACGTACGCAACGTTAAGAATCAGGGGTTCGATCATCGACGGATTAAGATCGATGGATTGGGTTCCGCATTCGGCCCGTCAGAAGGTTAAACAGGTTACCCAGGGTTATGCTCAGCTGGAAAACCAGCTCGGACGCAGCCCAACACTGGAAGAAGCAGCCCGGCATCTGGATATTTCCGTTGATGAATTGAATGCGACCTTGCTGCAGGGACAGTATATGACACTTGTATCGATCGAAGATGCCAATTTCCATGATAACGAGGACATTACCGGTTCACCTCTTGATTTGATCATCGACCCGAGCTCGCAGGATTCGTTCGGCCAGATCGAAAAAGAGGAGCAGAAACAAATTTTGACAGAAGCCATTGAGAAATTATCAGAGAAAGAGAAGCTGGTGATCGCTTTATATTACCGGGAAGAGTTGACTTTAAAAGAGATATCGGCGGTGATGAACTTATCGGAATCGCGGATCTCCCAAATTCATTCTCAAGCCATCTTACGGTTACGGGGCTATCTCGGGAGACAGAAAAAAAATATTTTTTAAACCATTTTTGAGGACAAAATGGTTTTTTTATTTGACAGACACTAAAGTCCGGACGAAAGTTTGCCGATATATTGAATAGCAGTACAAGGAGGTGAAAGGATGAATGTAGTTTTGACGCCTGTCAATGTTGAAGGAGCAAAAACGGATTCTGCAGCAGGAAAAGAAGGGAAGGGCATTGACCAGAACAACCTTCTGTTTGCGCTTTTTATGCAGAATTTGGATCCTTCCAGCAAGGCTGATGAACAAACGCTTGGAGAAGTGGCGGGAGATCGTTCGGATTCCAATTCCGGAGAAGACACCGTTTCTGACGGGATGGCTTCGGAACTGGGCACATATCTGCAATTTCTTCAAAATTTATTTCCGGCTGGCATGGAGGCCACTTCCGGATCAAACGGAGACCAAAATAGTTCCCGGGTATCAGGTTCAGCGTTAAAAGAAAGCAATGCTGCCTGGATGATGCTTGAACAAGCCTTGAAAGAGGTTCTATCCTCATCAGCAGGGCAACCCGATAAGATTATGGCTAAGGGTGAAGGTTTGCACCTTGGGAATTACCTGAAGGCTTTCGGACTAAAAGGGATTTCTAGTTCAACAGCCAATTCTCTCGATCCAGCGGAGTTGGATGATATAGTAGGTTATTTAAAAGAACTTTCTGGGGAAATTATTTCACAGAAAAACCAGAATAATCAAGCAACAAACGTTTTTAATACGAATGCGAAGCTGCTTAACTGGCTGTCCGATAAATTATCTCTGATTCAAGATAAGTACGGAGCAGACAATTTGGACACGGCAGTCCAGGATAACCTAACCGGTGTGGCAGCGGCCGATGACGCTCAAAACCACGCGATGGACAGCATGATAGACCCCAACCAGATCTTTGGTTCGGGAGACAAGACCGATGCGGCGCTTTCCGGTTCAATGACGGATTTAAGCAGTGGGAAAGCAGGATCGCTTAGTGCAAATTCGGTCTGGAACCAGGTTTTGGACATTCTGAACAAACAGGGTCTGAATTCTCGAGAGATTAAGGAGCTCACCATTCAGTTGCAGCCGCAGGATCTTGGAAAGCTGAATGTATCGATGAAGCTGGAGAATGGGCAGCTGCATCTGGTCCTTAATGCTTCTGAGCAGGCTACGGGATCTTTGCTCCAGAACAATCTGCAGGACCTTCGGAACGGTCTTGCCCAGATCGGTGTTTCGTGCGGAACGCTGGAAATGGGCTACCGTCAGAATGACCAGCAGTCTTCACAGGACAGGAGCAATTACCGCAGTCAGCAGGAGACAGCCTTAACCCTTCAAGAAGAGGCAGGCGGTATTTTGCCGGTGTTTACTTCTTACCTGACTTCAAATATACAGGGCAATCGCATTAATGTCAGTGTCTAAAACGAGGAGGAAACGATGGCAAGCGTTTATCATGTAGCCGGTTCGACGACGGATACAACCAAACCCACAGACACCAAAAGCAGTACCGACAATGCAGCTTTGGATAAACAGGCTTTTCTTCAGCTTTTGATTGCTCAGTTGAAAAACCAGGATCCAATGTCTCCGATGGACAATTCCCAGTTTGTTGCCCAGCTTGCTCAGTTCAGCTCTCTGGAACAAATGGGCAATATGGCAACGGCGATTGATGAATTGAAGGAAAGTATGGTTACGTTAAACAGCCAATCGCTGCTTACCCAAGGTGCTGCGATGATCGGCAAAGAGGTTGTCGGGCAAATCACGACCGATGGGAAAACAGAAAAAATCACGGGAACAATCTCCTCAGTTAAATGGTCGGAGGGTTCTTTAACACTGATGATCGGCGACCAAGCGCTGGGTATGGAAGATATTCTGGAAATAAGAGAAGCCGGAACCGCTGATCCCGTTACGGAATAAAAAATAATTATTGGAGGTAGCGCCTTATGATGCGTTCATTATATTCAGCCATTACCGGTCTGAAAAATCATCAAACCAGTATGGACATCATCGGTAATAATATTGCGAATGTGAATACTGCCGGTTATAAAAGGCAGAGGGCCAGTTTTGCAACGATGCTCGGCCAGCAGATCCGCGGAGCTTCCGCGCCGACAACAACGATGGGGGGGACGAATGGCGTCAGCATCGGTTTAGGCAGCATCCTTGGTTCTGTGGATAAAGTCATGGGCCAGGGCAGTTCACAATATACGGGAAAAGCCACCGACATGATGATCCAGGGAGAAGGAATGTTTGTCTTGAATACCGGGACCAACAATGTGTACACCCGCGTTGGTAATTTTGATTTTGATAAAGACGGCACTTTAATTAATGTGGGAACCGGCGCTAAGGTTCAGGGGTATACCAGTGTCTGTGCTGTTACTGCAGGAAACGCGACCACAGCGGCTGTGGTTACCCCTGATGCGGCTAATCCGTGGGGAAATCCTCCTGTTCCGAATGGCATCAAGTTTAAGCTTGGTGAAACGCTTACCGGAGATACAGATTATACCTTGTCGAGCTATAGCATCGGTCAGGATGGTGTCGTTACGGGCGTTTATTCCGACGGAATATACTCGGTAACGAAGGCGATGTTTAAAATCGCCATTGCGACATTCCCGAATCCGGGTGGTTTAACTGCAGAAGGAAATAACTATTACTCCGAGAGCAATAACTCCGGACCTGCCGCTATCGATTCGCCGGGAGCAAAGGGCCGCGGGATGATTATCCCGAATTACCTGGAAATGTCCAACGTTGACCTTTCCCAGGAGTTTACGGACATGATCGTGACCCAACGCGGGTTCCAGGCCAATTCCAGGGTTATCACGGTATCCGATACGCTTCTGCAGGAACTGATCGACTTGAAGCGGAACTAATAATCCAGCTATGAATGGTATATGTAGTAAAAAGATGTAATCAAAAGATTAAAGGAATTTAGGCTTTTACAGAGAATTAGATGTTTAAACATTTATGAGCTTGAATGTTATTTTGCGACGAAAGAGTAAAAGGAGTAAAGGATATGCAGGTATCCACAGAATATCTCCGTACCCTGCAAAGCAGAATAGACCGGGTCGGTAATAACATGGCCAATAATCTGTCTTCAGGGTTTAAAGCGCAGCTGCTCTCCGTTGAAGAAGGCTATGATGCGCAGGATTACAGCAATACAATAGCTCTGTATGGTGGTGTGCCGGGAAGCGGAAAACCGGTTTTGAATATTAATCTCTACACCGGAAACCGGTTTGATTTTAGCCAGGGTAACCTTGCGAATTCAGGTAATGATTTTGACATGGCTATTGTCGGGGATGGTTTTTTTCAGGTTAGAATGCCGAATGGACAGCTAGGGTATACACGCGCAGGAATTTTTAGCAAGGACGGTGCGGGTAACCTAGTAAATAACCAAGGTATGCTGCTTGAGCCGCGGATTACTATACCCGGGGATGTTTCAGAGATCAGTATAGATGATAAAGGGATTATCAGTGGTGTAAAAATAGCCACATCAGAAGAGGATACAGAGTACTCTTCTGATGATCAGAATTCTAATGATGAAGAAAGCCAGGACAATAGAGTTCAATTAGGTAAAGTGCTGCTTTTTCGATTTGCTAACCCTAATGGTTTGGAACACACAGGCAATAATATTTTCCTGTCTACCGATGCTTCAGGTAAAGCAGTTGAAGAAGTCCCAGGTGAGGACGGCTGTGGAATTATTAAGAGTGGTATGCTGGAAAAATCCAATGCCAATTTGTTAAGCTCGATGACGGATCTGATCCAGATTCAAAGAGCCTATCAGGTGGAATTAAGGCTAAGGCAGGATCAAGATGAGATGACGGTTCAAACTATTGCGATGAGGAGATGAGTATGGCAGGTTGGCTGGATAGTCCGATTTTTAATTTACTCGAGGGCGGGTTGGATGGACTCGGACTGCGTCAGCGTGTCTTAGCCGACAATATTGCTAATAATGACACGCCCGATTTTAAAAGATCAGATGTTAGTTTCGATAAAATCCTGCAGGCCACGATGGACAGCATGAACAATACAGCAGCAGTATCCGGTACAGAGCCCGGCCATATCCCTATTATCGGGACAGGGCTGACTTCAGACGGCTTTGTAGTTAAGGATGAGAACACCACCTACCGCAATGACGGAAATAACGTGGATATTGACCTCGAAATGACCAGGCTTGCAGAAAATACGCTTCAATACAATTCATTATCCAGGATGCTGACGATGCATCTTTCCATGCTGAAACAGGCAATTCAAGAATAGCTATCCAAGAATAAACGTTCGTTGGAGGGGCGTGAGTTTTTTGCTCAGAGGATTATATACAGCAGCTTCAGGTATGATTATGAATAACCAACAGAGTGAGGCAATAGACCGGAATCTTGAAAACATGAACAATCCCGGTTATCTCGAGGAAAGTGAAAGAGTCACTTCATTTCCGCGTCTGCTGGTCAGCAGGCTTACCCCTTCTACGACCAGTGATAAGCCTTCGGAAAATGTTCCACTGGGAATCATGGGAACGGGTGTCTACGCGGAGAAAGTCTTATACAGCACAGAACCCGGTTTGATCCGGGAAACCGGGAATATGACTGATGTGGCGCTTAACGGTGACGGCTTTTTCGCCATTGAAACGCTTGACGGGGAACGTTATACCAGAAACGGACATTTTCAGGTTGATCCTTCCGGCATGCTCAGAACAGCAGGCGGTAATCTTGTTCTTGGTCAAAATGGAGCAATCGGCCCTTTGCCGGACGATTTCACCATTCTGCAGGATGGAACAATTATCAGTACTGAGAGCAGCCAGGTCATAGACAGACTTACAATTGTGAACATCCCTGCGGAAGATCTGGATCGTGACGGACTTACGAGTCTTTATAACAGCCAGAATCAGCCTACGGAGATACCACCGAAAAACATCCGGGTTGAACAAGGTTTTATTGAGGAATCAAACGTCGACCTAAATGCGCAAATGGTCAAAATGATTCAGGTAACGCGCTCGTATTCAGCGAATCAAAAAGTGGTCCAAACCAATGATGAAATTTTACAGAAAGCCGTCAATGAAATAGGAAAGGTCTAACCGGCTTCTAAAAAGTAGAAACGTGTAAGAGGTGATTACGATGGGCTCCCAATCCGTCATTTTCTCACTTGGTAGCGAAGAATACGGCCTCCCGATCGAGACTGTTCAGGAAATAACTCAGTTGACAGAAGTTCATCCTGTACCACAGTGCTCGAGACATGTCAAGGGCCTTATTATTATCAGAGGTCAGGCAATTCCGTTGATTGATCTGCATGCCAAATTTGCGATTCCGTCCCGGAATGAGGCTGGTTTTGCAATCATTATGAAAATTAATGACAATGTTGTCGGCATTGCCGTTGATGAGATCATTGAGGTAAGGACACTCGAGAATGTTGTCCAGGCTCCTCCTTTGGTTGCTGCCTCATTTATCGGAGGAATTGTCAATCTCCCGGATAGACTGATCGTTCAGCTTGATCCGGCATTTATTTTTAGAACCGATGAGCTGGAAGATTTAAAGGCTTTGGCCTGATTGGCTCCGCCTGCCTGTTTACTGGTGGCTGGAGGCTTGGTAGGCTAACTTGACTTTTTTCAGATATTGATTTATATTAATTTAAAATTGAATTCATTTTAAATTAGAAAAGGAGGGCATCTGAGTATGGCTTTGTGGGAATGCAGTGTATGCAAAAAGGTCTCTGAAGGAAGATGTCGTCCAAAACAATGTCCCGAATGCGGCGCTGATAAAGAAAAGATAGTGAAAAAGGATTAGCAGTGCATATCGACTATTACTTATATCTTTTTAAAATTAGTTGGCCGGCTTTGAGCGGTCTTTTTCTTGTCTGCATTTTTATAGGGACAAAATGTCTTTCTATACTTAGAAAGGCGTTGGCCGAAAAGAATTATTTCAGCAAATTTCTTGCTGCAGCCAAATCGCTTTTCCTGGTCTTGATCGTTTTTATTTACTCCCTGATGTTTATGGATTACAATCAGGATTGGCTGAACGACCCTGCAGTATCGAAAGGGGTCATCGAAAGCCTCACGGCGGAAGCTGAGCAGTATACGCTCATTTTACGCAGCGGAGAAGAGATACTCACGTTAAGTATTAATGCGGCTGCTTTCCATAAGCTTCATAAGAACGATTTAGTGGAAGTCACTTATCTTCACCAGAAAAAACAGGTAGTTCAATGCAGCGTATTAACCCGACAAGCTGACAATTTCATATAATAGCATAGCTTATGTTTGACATTTAATGGAATTGATTATTGACGTCTCATGATATAATATAATTAAGCAATCGTGTTTTTATCAATCACGTCCATGGAAAGGAGAGGTGGAACTTATGCGTATTCTTAAGGTAAATGACAATACGGTTCGCATTTTTATCTCCTTTACCGAGCTCGCAGATCGCAATATATCTCTTGCTGACTTGTTTCAACGTTCCGCGAGAACTGAACAGTTTTTTTGGGAATTGATTTCAAAAGCCAGAGATGAGGTAGACTTTAGTTTAGATCAGCCTTTCTGGATCCAGGCTACTGTTGCTTCAGAAGATGAATTTGTCATAACGGTAATTAAGCAGGAAGAACAAATTGATGCGGAAATTAACCATATTATTCAAACCGCTTTTGGAGAAAAGAAAAAGAATCCACGCCCTTCTCCGAAGTTTGCGTCTGAAAAGCAATGGGTATATTTGTTTGAAGAATTCGAAGATGTTATTTCCGCAGTCCGTCTTTTGCCGGGGATTCTCCAGCTTCAATCCGCGTTGTTCCAATATGAGGGTGAATATTACCTGACAATCAGCAATATTGGAAACCCGCGTAAAAAGAAACTGGCTGAAGCGATACTGGATGAATTTGGGGAATCTGTCATGACCACGGATACTTTTCTCAAAGAGCACGGTGAAACGATTATCGAGGAAGATGCCGTAAAAATCTTAAAACGCCTCGAGAAAAAGAAAAGGAGCTAACAGCTCCTTTTGTTTTGGGTACTAGCCGGCAGGATTGAAATGGCCTGCCTTGTAGAGCTTGCGGATACTGATCAGGCAATCCGGGCAAACGGGTTGCTTTTTAAACAACAGAAGCTGATCCTTGCCATTGCAGAAAATGCATTTCGATTTTTTTTTTGCTTGAAACACGCAGAAGTCGTATATTTTTGTTCCGGACGGCTCCATTGCCTTTCCCCCTTGGATTTATTTCAGTGGGCTGAAATGTTATTATGATAATATTAAACGATCCGGCTTGTCGAAATCCTAAAAAAAACCAAGCGGGTAAGAATGAACATTTTGTCTTAGATTGCAGAATTCGGGGTGTTTTTTTGAGAAACAGCAAACTGCGTCTTCTTCCTCCGGTAAACGAGGTCATTGCCGAATTAGCAAAAACCGATGCCTGTAACGGTTATGAACTTTCGGCAATTACCTGGGCTGTAAGGAAGGCTTTGGAAAAAGCCAGAAAGATTCTTTTGGATGATCTGAATCAAGATGGTGAAGAATTGAATAGTGGAAAAACTAAAAAACTTCAGAATTTTTTGCACTGTCAGCCTGAAGAATTTGTACCGGTCTTTCGAGCGTGGTTGTATAAGGAGATCCGGGCAGAATTGAGAGGTTACGGAAGTATGAAGAGAGTCATCAATGCTACAGGTGTAATTCTGCATACGAATTGCGGACGAGCACTGCTTGCTCCGGAAGCCGCCGCTTATGTCGCGGAACAGGCTGTTGTTTACAGCAATCTTGAGCTTAACCTTGAAACCGGAAATCGCGGTTCGAGGTACAGCCATATCGAAGAAATTCTGGCAGAGCTGACCGGGGCCGAGGCATCCCTTGTTGTGAATAACAATGCAGCAGCGGTACTTTTAATCATGAATACTTTTGCCGTCCATAAAGAAGTCATTGTTTCCCGCGGAGAACTGGTGGAAGTCGGCGGATCTTTCCGCATTCCTGAAGTGCTCAAAGCAGGAGGGGCAAAACTGGTGGAAGTCGGAGCAACGAATAAGACCTGGCTGAAGGATTACCAGGAGGCGATTGGCCCGGAGACGGCGATGCTGCTGAAAGTACATACCAGTAATTATCGGATTCAGGGATTCCAGCATGAAGTTCCGGTTGATGAGCTTGTGGTGCTCGGTAAAGAGTCGGGGATTCCGGTTGTCGTGGATCTTGGCAGCGGCAGTTTCCTGGATGGATCGGAATATGGTCTTCCGCAGGAACCGACGGTGCAGGATACGCTGAAAAGCGGAGCTTCACTGGTCTCTTTCAGTGGAGATAAACTTTTGGGAGGCCCTCAGGCCGGAATTATTATTGGCAAAAAGGAACTGATTGATTGCTTGAAAAAAAATCAGCTTACTCGGGCTTTGAGAGTTGATAAGCTGGTTCTGGCTGCCTTGATTGGAACGCTCCGTTTCTATCAGAGAGGGGAAATCGGTAAAATACCTGTCTGGAATATGCTTTCCCATACAAAAGATGATCTTCGGAAAGACGCGCTGAAGCTTAGTGAAATGCTTGCCGGCCTGCCCGGTTTGGAAATACAGGTTATGGACGCTGAATCCTGCGTCGGAGGCGGGGCTTTTCCGACGGCGGTGCTTCCGACTTACGTATGTGCGGTAAAGCCAAAGCAGAATTCCGTAGTTGATCTTGAAAGTTTTTTAAGACAGGGAGACGTACCTATTCTTGCCCGCATTGTGAAAGATGCAGTTGTTTTTGACCCTCGGACGCTGCTTCCGGAGGATTATCAGGTGATTGCAGACCGTTTACGGGAATGGAATCCGTGACAAAATACTCGTACAGCATTCTAAAATTTCTTACTAAATTGTTGATTTATCCTTTTGTATTTTATATTAGGTCTGCAGATCATGTTGTGATATAATTGCTTTTGAAAAAAACAAAGTGAGCAACAAGGAGAAAACGAAAGGAGGGAAAGCAATGTCCGGTGACAAAATAAGACTGACGCAGTACTCGAGCAAATCTGGCTGAGGGTGCAAGATTGGTCCTGGTGACCTGGCACAAGTTTTGTGTCACTTTCCAAAACAAACGTCCAACCCGGATCTTCTGATCGGCTTTGATACGTCAGATGATGCGAGTGTCTACCGTCTTAATAACAATCAGGCGATCGTCCAGACAGTTGACTTTTTTACTCCGATCGTTGATGATCCATATTCTTTCGGGCAAATTGCCGCAGCCAACGCCCTCAGTGATATCTATGCCATGGGTGCGCGTCCGCTGACTGCGCTGAATCTTGTTTCTTTTCCGATTGATAAGCTTGATAAAAGCATATTAATGGAGATACTAAGAGGGGGAAAAGACAAAGTTGAAGAAGCCGGAGCCTTAATCATCGGTGGGCATTCGATCGATGATCCTGAACCGAAGTATGGTCTGTCCGTAACAGGCATTATTCATCCTGATCGGGTGCTGACTAATTCCAGCGCCAGGGAAAACGATTTGCTCGTTCTGACAAAACCATTAGGACTTGGGATTATCACGACTGGGATAAAAAACGGGATTGTCCCAGCAACGGATGAGAAAGCCGCCATTGAGGTCATGGCACGGCTGAATAAGGAAACGTCGGAGATTGCAGTCCAGACCGGAGTAAATGCCTGTACGGATATTACCGGCTTTGGTCTGTTGGGACATCTTCACGAAATGATGAAAGCCAGCGGTATGCAGGCTGAGATATTTGCAGGGAATGTTCCGGTTTTGGACTGTGCCTGGGACTGTCTAGAGAAAGGAACAATCCCCGGAGGAACGTTGTCCAACCTGATTTATCTCGAGGATTATCTGGATGCAGAGTGCAGTCTGGACTGGAAATTGATCCTCGGTGATGCTCAGACTTCAGGTGGGCTGCTTCTGGCAGTGCCTGAAGAAAAAATTGAAACGCTAATCACGGAATGTCATAACAGGAATGTGCATTCTGTCGAAATCATTGGCAGAATATCGAAGGGAGAACCCGGAAAAGTATTAATTCGTGGGGGAACCCATGCCTTTACCAAGACAACGATAAATGGAGTGGGACAGACTTGAGGAAAAAAAATAAAAAAAGGAAAGCTTTTACGATCATTGCAGTTCTGCTCGCAGGGATTATTGCCGGTTCGGCTGCCTTTGGCTACTTTTTCTTAAATCAAGGAAGTACAGGTATGTGGGAGAGTACAGAAAACGCAAGTACGGACTCTCTTAACAAACGGATAAGCTTCCTGTTAATCGGCGCAGACAAAAGGCCCGGACAGACTTCCTATAATACGGATACTATTATTGTTGCGAGTGTGGATCCTGATACGAAATTAATTTCTCTCTTGTCCATTCCCAGGGATACCAGGGTCAGCCTTCCCGGATCAAATTCTTACATCAAAATTAATTCGGTCGTGATGTACCGAGGAATTCCTGAGCTGATGGATGAGGTTACCGAACTGACGGGCATACTGCTTGACGGCTATGTCGTAACCAATTTTGACGGTTTTAAAAGTATTATCGACACAGTGGGCGGAATTGAACTCGATGTTGAAATGGATATGTACAAAGAGACCGGAGACGAAGTTGACGGCGTGATTGACCTGAAAGCCGGAGAGCAGCATCTGACCGGGACTCAGGTGCTCCAGTATGCTAGATTCCGGGGAGACAGCACCGCGGACATCGGCAGAACTGCACGGCAGCAGAAGGTTTTGAAAGCAGTGGCCAAAGCAGTCCTGCAGCCCTCAACCATTATTAAACTACCCAAGCTTATTCCTCAAATCAATGAAGTTGTTGAAAGCGATCTGAAACTCGCGGATATTCTAAGACTATCCAAGGCAGCTGCGGCTTTCGACAGTTCAAACATGGTGAATCAAACACTGCCTGGCTATGGACTTTATCTTGACAATATCAGTTACTGGGAAGTCAATCCCGATCATGCCAAACAAGTGACTAAGAATCTTCTGCTCGGGATTACCACCGATATAACCATCGACGGGACAGTCCTCGACCTGCTGAGCCCGGAACTTCGATCCCATATCACGGTACCCGGAGGCTCTTCAGATCCAAACGGCACCGCATCTCCAGGTCACGATGACTCGGGCAGTACGAGCGGGAGCAGTAAAGAATCATCCGGAGCAGCGTTGAATGACGGAAGTACGGGAACAAGCGGCGGAACCGGTACGGACATTGGACAGGGTACGGGTAGTCCGGACCAGGGCAACAGCTTGGGGCAGGATGAAAGTAATTTGAACAATGGCAATGCTTCAAATAAAAAGACGAAGGAAATAAAGCTATTAATCATTCCTGAATAATTCTCTTGTAGACAAATATCGAAATAGTCAGTAAAATGAGAGAGAATAATCATAAAATACTGTAATCATGCTATTACAGTATTCTTTTTTTAAAAAAATTATAAATTAACAGATAATCTTTGGCTAATTTTCGTTAATAATCTAATACATTTATTTAATATATATGTTTTTTTAGGACTAAAGTCCTGTGTGCTTTGTTTTTGAAATAAGACTATTTTTCCAGGTTGTTTAAGGAGAGTGCGGGCCATGAAAGAAATGATTGCAACAGGTAAAACGTTGGAAGAAATCAGAGAGAGATGGTCTCGGGAATGGGGCTGTGATCCTGAAGCGCTGCAGATAGAGACCATAGAGAAACCGGGAGTCTTCAGCAGACTCTATAAGGTAAAAGTAATTTTGCCGGATTCGGATAAACAAAATTTTCCGCAGGAAGATACTCAGGAGGAAGATACCCGGGTCCTCTGGGATCAAGTCAAATATACGATTTATCCCGGATCGCAGGTGCAAAGCATCGTTCCTTATCCACATGCTGGGAAATTATTTATGCTGGGCAACGAAATTGGATATGAAATGCCCGTTAATAAAGGTGATACCTTTGAATTCTATCCTTTGGTCCAGCAGGGTGGACTTTCCTGGGGAATCTCAGTTGAGCCGGATGGCAGCAAAGCTGTCGCGAGAGTCAGACACGCCCGTGCGGGTAAATTCGTCCTAGCCAATTCTCTCCCGAATTATTCGCAGTTTGTACTGGAACAACATGTTTCCTTTGACGCTTCCCCTGAACCTGATGAGCTGCCAACGGAAGCAAACCTGCTGAAAGAAATCAATGACAAAGGAATTGTTTATGGAATAAAGAGCAATCTTTGGGCGGATTTTATGGCAGTCGATGGTGAAAGGGAAATTGTCATCGCTGAAGCAACCCTGCCGATTCCAACTGTTCAGCCCCAGCTAATCGACTATGTTGGTGAACCCGTATTTCAGAATGAAGAAAGCAATGAAGAAAAAATTGATTATTTCGCCTGTAAGATTGTCCTTTGCCAGAAGGATGATATTCTGGCCAGGAAGATCCCGGGTAAAGAAGGGGTCCCCGGTACGAACATTTTCGGAAAAGCCACTCAGGTTGATAAAATCAAAGACTTCATGATTACAATGAAGAAGAATGTCTATCTGACTGAGAATATGGAAGTTAAAGCCTCCTGTTCCGGTACACCGGTAAGGGTCAATAAAAATACATACTTAGTTGAAAACGCGTTTATTCAAAACAAAGATGTTGATCTGAGTACCGGAAGCATCGACTTTCCAGGCGATGTGTTTATCGGGGGCAATGTTGCGGACGGACTGTATATTCATTCCTCCGGCACAGTCAAAGTACAGGGTTCTGTCTCAGGCGCTGATATTAAAGCGGAAACGGGACTGGCAGTAAGAAATAATATTATAGCCAGTAAAATACTTGTCGGAGAGAAACATGTCTCTAGATCCGAGTTTATCAAAACCATGCAGGAAGTCAGTGAAGGGCTTGCGCTCTGTGTTCATCAGATTGAGCAGCTGCAGGGAGTATCCGCCAATACGAGTGTTGGCCAGCTGTTCAAGGTCATCCTGGAGAAGAATTTTCAACAATTGCCAAAGAAGGTTGAAGAGCTGGAGAGACTGCTTAACAGCCAGGAACGCGGGTTTGTATCCCCGGAGCTTGATCAGGCGATACGTTCGGTGAAGCATTTTATGATCGGATTAGGACCGCTTCAACTTAAAGATACGCTTTATCTTAAAAATGCCCTGAAGATTGTAGGTTTCTTCATGGCCACCAAAGGACTGGCCGCCTCGGCCAGTGTTCTTTGTGACGTCAGTTATGTCCAGAACTCTGAAATCAGCTGCGCCGGCGATTTCTTCTGCCATAAAGGCGTGTACAATTCCATTTTAAAAATTGAAGGCTGTATGAAAATTCATGGTGTCTGCCGCGGCGGCGAGATCAGTTGCTCGGGTGATGTTTACATTTGGGAACTTGGCGGCTCGAATATCAGTGCCACGACAATCAAGGCATCCAAAGACAGCCATATCAATATTGAGTTTTGCCACGCCAATATTAAAATTTTCATTGGCAAAGAGCTGATCAAGATTGATGAACCGGCTCAAAAAGTTGATATTTTCAGGGACAAAGGGAACCTTCAGGTTGGAAAGCTAAGATGGGACGGTAGTACGCGCTAACGGGATCTGGCCAGTAACCGGCTGATATAGGGCAGCAGAGGAAGAACCATAAGCGAAGACAGGATGTTAAAAATTGTATGACCGTTGGCAATCTGGCGGCTTAGGCTTCCTCCAAGGAACCTGATCATCTCGGTCAGCGGATCCAGAAGCGGGTAAAACATCAGAACGCCAAAAACGTTAACGAACACATGAAATAACGCAACCCATTGAGCTGATCTTGAGGTAAAAGCTGAGACAATCAAAGCGGTGAAGCAGGTCCCGATATTGGCTCCGAAAATAAACGCAAGGGAGGTTGGCAGATCAAGCCAGCCTCTTTCTGTTAAAACCATCACAAGGCCTGCCGTTGCACTTGAAGAATGCAGGGCCGCCGAGAGAACGGTACCTGCCACAATGCTTTCAAGATAGCTGCTGTTTAGATGGAGTAGCCGTTCCTGGAAATATGAGGTCGAGGCAAGCGGGATCATCGCGGATTCCAAAACGGAAAGAGAGAAAAACATCAGGCCTAAGCCGGCCAACGCATAGCAAAAGAATTTTATTTTGCCTTTCAGCAGCCAGAACCCTAGAAATCCGGGCGGGACCAGCCATATGGCGAAATCCTTGAGCGGCAAAGACAAAAGCTGGGGCGTTACCGTGCTGCCAATATTGCTTCCGAGGATCAGTCCGAACGTATTTTGAAAGCTTAACAAACCGGCGTCAACAAAGGAAATTGCCATTACGGTCAGCGCTGTGCTCGATTGCAGGATACTTGTCGCCAGAATGCCGCTGATGAATCCTCTCCCGGTGGTTGCGGTGAATCTCTGCAGAACGAGCTGGAAATAAGACCCTGTGAATTTTTCCAGGCCATCTCTAAGAATTTTTATTCCTGTCAATAATATCATCAGGCCTAAAAAAGTAAAACAGATGGGGACAAGCATCAGCAGCTCCTTCAGCTTTTCAGAATAAGATTACTCGGTTAATTCTATTCGCTTGAACCAGCCGCATGTCTGAATTATCAAACGCTAGTACAACTTTCGTTAAATAATTACACAAGCAGCCCTAACAACATGATTTTTAATATATATATTTCTGTTAAATAACAAAAAAACTTGCGACCATCTGCCGCAAGTTAAGAAAAGAGAGGAGTGGGGATAAAATTGGAAAACGTGAGACTAATATCATTGTGTCCTGTTTTCTAAGAAACTATGCAAAAGTTTTTTTGCAGGAATTTGGTGCTTTTTATGGAAAATAGATTGCATACAGATGTTTCATATTCCGCCGGATAATCTTTAGATAGAATGAATCATTCGATCTAAGATTTAAAAAAAGTATTAAAGGTTACGAGGTAGGTTATGCTTGATTTACATGTTCATTTGCTCGGGCATCTTGACCGGGAAGTAACAAGGGGAAATATCCGTCTTTTTCTTGACGAGGCTAAAAAGAAGAATTTAGTTCAGATTGGTTTTGCAGATCATGATATGTACTGGAATGACCTAAACCTGGATCTGATCAGGGAAGTCGCCGAAGAGTATCCTGAATTGCAGGTGAGAATAGGTCTTGAGGTCGACTATCGGGAAGAAAATGAAGAACTGATCCGCAAACGGATTAGTTCATATCCCTTTGACTATACGATCGGTTCTGTCCATGAAATTAGCGGATGGTTCTTCGATTATCCCGAGGAAGAAGAAGAACATCTTAGGCGGGACCCTGACAGCTTGTACCTGGAGTACTTCGCGCTGGTGGAAAAAGCAGCTGCCAGCGGAATGTTTCAGATTATCGGGCATTTCGATTTGATCAAACTGTTCAAAATCAGGCCGCGGACAGACGTAAGGATTCTTGCAGGCAGGACCCTGGAAACGATTAGGAAGCAAGGACTGGCCATCGAAGTCAATACCAACGGACGGTATAAGCCTGTGCAGGAATTTTATCCGGAGCCGAAACTGCTTGAACTGATTTACCAGATGGGCATCCCAATCACCCTAGGCTCAGATGCGCATGAACCAAGTACGGTGGGACGTGATCTTGAAGAGGTTGTCCAGCAGTTAAAGCTATTCGGCGTAAAAGAAATAACCGGGTTTGCGGGGCAAAGACCTCATGCTTTGATGTTTAAAAACACGCTGATTGGAGAATAATAGAACTAAACATTGACGTTAATTGTTAATTGCGTTTCTTTGTTCACAATAACACAAATGGGAGATGGAAATTCAATGATTGAAAGATGCCGTTCCTGCGGACACGAACACGATGATATTTCCAGGGTCACATTTCGCCGCAACCACGTCAGCAACCGGATGCTTCCATACTGTTCCTATTGCCTGAGGAGATTATACAAGGTGCCATACAGGCCTTAGTATTTCAAATATTTTAAGGTTTGCATGGCAATCATTTTTCTTTCCGGAAATAGCTTAGCTCAAAAATACACTTGTCTTTTTGTCTGCACTTTGATATAGTTGCTGGTGAAATAGGAAAAGGAGGGTTGGGACTATGGCATACATTATTACTGACGACTGCACAACATGCGGATCCTGTGTCGATGAATGTGCAGTAGGAGCTATTAGCGAAGGCGACGGCAAATATGTCATCGATGCTGATACCTGTGCAGAATGTGGCGCTTGTGTAGACGCTTGTCCTTCTGGTGCAATTATTGAAGGATAATTAAATACTGCAATAAAGAAAGAGTATCTGAAAGATGCTCTTTCTTTTTATTGACGGCATTTGTCCAGTGGGTATATAATACAAATAATTATAATGATTCTAAAAATAGACTAAATTTATATACAAACTCAAAGCTTCTCAACAATTGACGAAAGGAATTGAAAGCCGTGAATGCTGTCGAAATTCTAAAGGGATTAAAGGATAAGGGAATACGCTTTACTCCCCAAAGGCAGGCAATTTTGGAATTTTTATTAGTTACTGATTCCCATCCCACTGCGGAAGAGATCTACAAACAGGTGAAGACGAAGTTCCCCGGTGTGAGCCTGGGCACGATTTACAACACACTGAATATGCTCAAGGAACATGGGTTTCTTCTGGAACTTCCTTGTGGGGATATGTCCAGCCGTTTCGATGGTAATCCGGTAAACCATTATCATGTGATGTGTTCGAGATGTGGCAGGGTTGTCGATTTTCATAGCGCATTAATTGATATGGATGCAATGGTCACTGATAAAACAGGCTTTGATGTGCATACCCATAACCTGGTGTTTTATGGGGTATGTCCAGGTTGTCAAGACAGCAAAGAATAAGGCTCTCCGTCAAATGTTGGGGTGAACTTCTAAACAAGAGAACGCTAAATATGATGCTGGTAATAGTTTCAGACTGTTATCAGCATTTTTGATGTCCGTGGATGGATAAATGCCGCGGTCATAACATCTTTCTGATGGATATAAGTGTAACTAAGGCTGCCAAAGCTTGGCAGCCAAGTTTTCTAATTTTTTGCAGGTTTTTTTAGGGCTTTGCTCGAAATAAATATGAAAATGCAAGATTTTGCGAGGTTTTATGTTTAAAAGATTTACAGTCATACTTGTTTCGATGTTTATTATTGCTGCTCTTGCAGTATCCATATGCTGGGAAAACACTCCGGGTGTTGAACTATACAGTGATAACCCTGTCACTAAACCGTACAGGATTGCCCAGGACTTAGGCGGAAAATGGAATAGCTATTCAAGCTTAAGACAGGCTTTGACCTATGAAAATGAGGCAATGGATAACATGATTGATGTTTTGGACCTCAACCAGGCCAAAGATTTGATTATACCTTCGAGTCAAGGGTTCGATGTTGCCGCTAAAAAATTTTCTGTTACCGGCAAATGGAGTTACAAGACGGCTCAGTTGGTTCTGGAAGGGGTAAACGGAAAGGTAAGCGTATTCTTAAACGGCATTGATGATGTGAATTTGATCGGTGAAGTTGAAGGAAACGGCGGCGTATATATTTTAAACTTTCCTGCCTCCAGATTTGATTTCAGCAAGGAAAACACGTTGTACCTGAAGGCTGAGAAGAACAGCGTTCAGCAGAACAGAATTTTTGGCTGGTTATGGCCGGAACAAGGAAAAATTACCGGTCAGGTACGCTTGGAGGCAGTATCAGAAACGACCATTGATTTATCGAGCATAGCTGTTTCGTATGATTCAGCGAAAAAGCAAGTGAAGGCCCGCGTGAAGATCAAGCATCACGATATGCTGGAGCAAGGACCTTGGGTCTTAAACGGAGCTTTAACCGCTAATCAGCAGAAGCTCGCCGAATGTGTACTTCCGCTGAGTACCAACGGCAAATTTGAGCAAGACGCGGAGCTGGTTTTTCAGGTGCCGACTGCGCATTCCTGGAGTCCGGAAGATCCTTTCCTGTATGAGCTTAATCTGAATATAACCAATAACCGCGGAGGCTATGACAGTCTTCAGCTCCCGGTCGGAATCCGTCAGCTGGGAACAGCAAACGGAAAATGGATAATGAACGGTACAGCCTTGGACGTCCGGGGCCAAATCATTTCCCAGGAACAGGATTACACAATTCGAAATCAGCGCCAGACGGAGACCTTTCTGAAGAACCTTAAATCCGGCGGCTATCATGTGATCTGCTTTATGGGCTTCTTCCCTGATGAGAGCTGGCTGTATGCCGCAGACAAGCTTGGCGTGGGCGTATGGCTGGAAATGCCTGTCGGTTTTACGGCGTCGTCTAAGATACCGGATCCGGCGGTTTTTGAAGATCTTGCTGCCGTTGCGGCAAAGCATCCGTCGGTATTAGCCTGGACGATTGCCAAAGGCATTGATGATTCCGCGGCTTCCTCAGAATACTTTCGGAAGGCTGGAGATATGATTTCCGGCTTTTCACAGTATCAACTTTCATTCCCAAAAGGTCCGGTTGATTCAAGCGTAACAGAGAATATTTTGATCCTGCCTGAAGGATTGCAGGGTGAATGGGGAAAACTGACTTATTATTCCGATGGGTCAGCCAACATGGTGCAACCATCAGATTCCAAATGGAAAACGGAAAAAGTTGCCGTAATTTTATGGCTGATCTGCCTCGTGTTTTTGAGCGCCCAAAACTTCTTCTCGATTAAATGGAAATACCAGGAGCTGTTTAATGATTTGCCCAAAAGGGCCGTGCGCAGAGCTTTTTTTTGGTGTTGTCTGTCGCTCGTGGCCCGCATGGGAACGCTCGGAGCGATTGTTGCTTCTCCACTTTTTAATTTGCCGGTCGATACCATACCGCCCTGGATTTCTTATGACTTCACCTGGCTTAAGGAAGTACAGGATCTCCCGTTCGCACTTGTCTGCATCCTTATCTCCTTCTTTTTGATCGTCTTAAGATTGCTGCAGGTTGGTGTTGCAGCTTCAGCCTTCCCTCAAAATCCGGGGACGTTGGGGCTGACATGCTGGATGGAAAGAAAATACGGCTGGATTGTTCTTGTTGGCGTTGCTTTCGTGCTGACAATATACGGCATGCCTTACTATTTCCCGATTGCGACGTATATCCTTCTGTCCGTTATATTCCTGCCTGCCAGGATCAGAGGCTCCTGGAAAGCCGGTGGGAAACACTCACGCCTGCTGATCGTTCCAGCCACAGTCTTTTTTGGCATTCTGATCACGTGTTCATGGCATTATCAGGATTTTTTCTATCTGATTCAAATGGTCTTGCCTAACATCGACTTTTCTTTTCATTTATTTTAATATTTATTACTAAATTCTAATCGCGATGAATTTGTTTGCTTCTTATAATGAAATATTTTATAATAGCATTGAACTAACTTGTACAGGAGGAACTCGAATGATCACGAAAGATATGGTTATCGGCCAGGTTCTCAGACAATACCCGCAAACTGCAGAAATTTTTGTGGCACTTGGTATGCACTGTCTGGGATGCCCGTCTGCAACAAGGGAGAGTGTTGAAGGCGCTGCGATCACGCATGGCAAAAACCCTGATGATCTGGTGGCAGAGCTTAACAAAGCCGTCGGACAGTAAGGACTCTAAATACACTCTAAGTGCCCCGATCATTCTCACAACAACAAGGCTCTGCGGTATATTCCGCAGGGCTTTTTTAGTGTATCATAAAAGTGTAAGCATTTTTGATAGAACTAAGTGCAGGTGAGATCGGTATTAACCTCAGGAGTTTGAGTGAAGGAGTGGAAGGATGTACGGTCTTGTTTTGGAAGGCGGAGGGGCAAAGGGCGCCTATCAGATTGGAGCCTGTAAGGCGATGCAGGAATTGGGCATAAGCTACGGGGCAGTGGCCGGTACGTCTATCGGGGCGCTGAATGGAGCGATGATTGTTCAGGACGAACTGGATAAAGCGTATGAGCTGTGGTATGAGATGTCTCCCTCGAAGGTATTTGATATCGAAGAAGTACGGCTGGAAGAACTTAAAAAGTTGGACATATCCCATGATGGACTGCTTTACTACATGAAAAAGACCAAGGAGATTGCCTCCAGCAAAGGCCTGGATATCACATTTATCAAAAAACTGCTTCAGGAAATCGTGGATGAAGACAAGCTTAGAGAATCCAAAATGTTGTTCGGATTTACGACGGTTTCCCTGTCGGATATGAAACCCATGGAATTTTTTCTCGAGGATGTCCCCAAGGGCAAAGTTGTAGAATATTTACTGGCAAGCTCAAACCTTCCTGCTTTTCAGCAAGAAAAAATTGACGGAAAACACTATCTTGACGGCGGTTTCTATGACAATCTGCCTTTAAACATGCTGGTGGGCAAAGGTTTCAAAGAGATCATTGCTATCAGGACCAACGCGCTGGGCCGTCGCAGAAAGCTTACGGACAGGGAGGTTCATGTTCAATATATTTCTCCCGCCGAGACGCTTGGCAGTATCCTGGATTTCAGCAATGAACAGGCCAGATACCATCTTGAACTTGGTTATTACGATGTTATAAGGCAGTTCAGGCGTCTGAAAGGCCAAAAGTATTATATCGAACCAACAGGGGATGAGGACTTTTTTATTCGCATGATGCTGTCTCTCGGTGAGAAAAAAATTTTGGCGTTGGGAGAAAAGCTGGGCTTTAAAGGCATTCCTTACAGGAGGATGCTTTATGAATATATTATACCGAAGATTGCTGCTTTGCTCGATATGAAAAAAGAAACAAGTTATGAGGAAATGGTAATTGCTCTTTTGGAATTTATTGCCCTGGAACAGGATATTTATCGGTTTCGAGTCTATTCGTTTCAGGATTTTCTGGAATTGGTCAGTACGAATTTACGGGAAGTGAAAACAAAAAGCAGCGGGGAAGCATTCGCCCTGCCTGCTTTCGTGAAGCAAAGCGGCGTTCTGCCCAAGATGGTGAAAAATCTGATTCTGCGGGAACTGATTCGTGAACTTTTCCAAGAACAGAATTTTGCTGCTGCGATCCTGCCAAATAAAAATTCGCAGGACATTACCTAACCATTATGTTTGGATTTTTTTGATTAGCGGATTAAGGAAAACATGAAAGATAGGGACTAAATTCCTATTTTTTTTGTTTTCTTTTTTTTGTAGCAGGAATTCTCAGAAAAATAGAGAATATGTGGGGTATAGTGGGTTGAAGTGGTAAGTTAGTGGTGCCTGGTGGGGTGAAGATTATGTTCATGGGGGAATTTCTCCATACGATAGACAATAAAGGCCGTCTGATCATACCGGCAAAGTTCAGAGAGCTTCTTGGCAATAAGTCGTTTATTACCAAGGGGATGGAGGACTGTCTTTTTCTTTATCCTGAAAACGGATGGTTTGATTTTGTGGAGAAGCTGAAACAGCTTCCGGTATCGCAAACCAGAGCCCGTGAATTTACCCGCTTGTTCTTTTCCAGCGCTGCCGAGTGTGAATTTGATAAACAGGGGAGGATCTTGGTACCTGCAAATTTGCGGGAGCGTGCTTTTTTGGAAAAAGATGTCGTTGTTGTCGGTGTCATGGATAGAATCGAGGTCTGGGATTCCTTGAAATGGAGAGAATACAGCACCAACGCTGCCAAAAATTATGAAGATGATGCTGAGTCCCTTGCTGCAATGGGTTTAATGATCTAGAAAAATACACCATCGTACATAGGGTAAACGAAAAGTGGGTACGCTTGCGATAAAGCAAAGGAAGGAATGGCTCTCAAGTGGTTTTTGAACACAAAAGCGTCCTGCTGCAAGAGACAATTGAAATGCTGTTTACAGACCCTGACGGACTATACGTGGACTGTACGCTGGGGGGAGCCGGACACTCGGCACTGTTGCTCCAGCGGTTGAGTGCTTCGGGCAGGCTGGTATGTTTTGATCAGGATGAAACTGCTGTTGCCAATGCCCGTATGAAGTTCACCAATGACTCAAGAGTCACTGTTTTTCAAAAGAACTTTGTGGAACTTGAGGATACGATTCGAGCGAATAGCTTATTGCCGGTAGCGGGGATCATGTATGATTTAGGGGTCTCGTCGCCCCAACTGGATGAAGCGGAAAGAGGCTTCAGCTATATGCAGGATGCAGCGCTCGACATGCGCATGGACCGCAGAAAACCGCTTACTGCCGAAGAAATCGTCAACAGCTGGAGTGTGGAAGACCTGACCGGAATCGTCCGGGATTACGGAGAAGAAAAATGGGCGCTGAGAATTGCAAAGTTTATTGGCGAAGCCCGAACTCACGATAGAATCAGAACAACAGGGCAACTTGTTGAAATCATAAAGAATGCGGTCCCTGCTGCAGCCCGCAGAGAGGGACCTCATCCTGCCAAGCGCACTTTTCAGGCTTTAAGGATTGCTGTGAATAAAGAACTTGAGGTACTGGAAGAAACATTGGATCAGGCTCTGCGTTGCCTGCAGGATGGCGGAAGAATAGCCGTCATTACCTTTCATTCTTTGGAAGACAGAATTGTTAAAAACAAATTTCAGTCCTGGATGGGCAAATGTACATGTCCGCCTTCTCTTCCGGTATGTTGCTGCGGGGCAAAACCCCTTGCGAGGCTGGTCAATAAAAAACCGATTGTTCCATCCAGGGAAGAGGAAAATGATAATCCCAGATCGCGGAGCGCCAAGCTTCGTACTGCTGAGAAACTTAAGGTCTAAATAGGGGGGGAGAAGAATACGATGTTAACAGCACAGAGAAAACTACAATTCAATGAATCCTTTGCCTATCAGGAATATGATCAAATTGTTGATAAAGGCAAGCCAAAGGCCAAAAAAGCCACCCCGTCCAAAAAGACCTCTCAGATGTTGAAGTACCGGGCCATAGCGCTCTTGGTCATGTTGGGGATCATTGGAATGTTCGGTCTGATTGGGGCCAAAACAGTACACATCACCGTGGTCAAAGCTGCGGAAATCAAAGCCCTGCAAAAAGAAATTCAGACCCTGAACGTAGAAAATGATCTGTTGCAGGTTGAAGTCGACAAGCTCAGCTCCGTTTCCAGAATTGAAAAGGTTGCTCTGGCGATGGGCATGGAGAAGCCGGAAGGAACGATCTATATCGCCAGCAGCCTGATCCAGCCTGAGAGTACAGCAGAGGTTGACCAAACTCAGAAGACTGCGGCGGTGCCGGATGAAGGCAAAGCCAATTCTATACTTGGAAATGTATTCAGCATATTTTCTAGTTTTTTTGCTTCAACCCAAAGATAGCGTCGCCTGAGTTTAATCTACCTCTGTTCAAAAGGGGTAGATTTTCTATGGTGCAATACATCAAGACGCGTAAAAGAATTCTCTTATTATTTGGGCTATGCAGCCTTTTCCTGCTGATTCTGATTATCCGGCTCGCGTTTGTTCAGCTGCGGGACGGCCCTTTTCTAAAAGACCTGGCGGATGCCGAGCATTACCGCGGCGTTCCGGTCGCAGCTAAAAGAGGCAATATTGAAGACTGCAACGGCAATATCCTAGCGATGAGTGTCAGTGCCCAGACAGTCTATGCGATTCCGGCCGAAGTCAGAAAATCCAAGAGGCAGGATGAAATAGCGGCCGGACTTGCCGCTATTCTGGATATGGAGCAAGGACAGGTCCTGCAAAAAATTACGAAACGGACTTCCGTCGAGTATGTCAAAAAGAAAGTATCTGCGGAAGCTGCGGCAGAGATCACCGGGAAAAATTTCCCGGGTATCGGTATTATCGAAGACAGTACACGGTTTTATCCGAATGGCTCACTGGCGGCGCATATTTTAGGTTTTACCGGAATTGACAGTCAGGGGCTGGAAGGAATTGAATACTCCAGGGATGAAGAGCTTACAGGAACATCCGGCAGCATCCTTACCGAATACGGGGCAAACGGCATAAAAATTCCCGGAGGCCAGCATGAATTTATCCAGCCGGTTCAGGGAAATACAGTCAAACTTACCATAGACAAAAACATCCAGGCTTTTGCCGAAAGAGAGCTGGCTAAACTGATGGCCGGCCAGGGTGTCAACATGGAAGGCAAAGTCCCAAAGAATGCCTCTATTCTTGTTATGGAGCCTTCAACAGGACGGATGCTGGCGATCGCTTCTGCACCCACTTATGATCCGAATAACTACCAAGCGTCCAATGCGTCAACCCGACGGAATATTGCAATTCAAAATGGCTATGAACCAGGGTCAACCTTTAAGATCATTACACTCGCAGCAGCGATTGAAGAGGGTGACTATAACCCGAAAGAAAGCTTTACAGATCCCGGTTATGCGACAATTTTAAACAAAAAAATCCGCTGTTGGAAAGCTGGCGGGCACGGAACTCAAACCATGGTGGAAGTTGTCGAGAACTCCTGCAACCCGGGATTTATTATGCTGGGGCAGCGCCTCGGGATGGATAAGTTTTATCAATATCTGACGGCGTTCGGTTTCGGGCAGAAGACAGGGATTGAAATGTCCGGAGAGGCGAAAGGTATCCTGGCCAAAAAGAAGAAAGCAACGGCCTTGGATCTGGCTACGATGTCCATTGGCCAAACCAATAATGTTACCCCTATTCAGCTCCTGACAGCAGTTTCGGCAGTTGCCAACGGGGGCACGCTGCTTGAGCCCCAGTTGGTTCAGGAAATCACGCTGCAAACGGGTCAAGTGGTTGTCCCATTTGCAAATAAGACGGTACGTCGGGTCATCAGTGAGGATACAGCTAAGCTCGAACGTGAAATCCTGGAGTCTGTCGTCACCAATGGCACGGGAAGAAGAACCTTTCTTCCCGGCTACCGGGTAGCCGGGAAAACCGGCACAGCCCAGAAAGTCGGCAGCGGCGGTTATATCCAGGGAGAATATGTTGCTTCTTTTATCGGGTTTGCGCCGGCAGATAATCCACGTCTAGCGATTCTGGTCGTCATTGATGGTGTCCCTTTCTACGGCGGGGTCGTGGCAGCCCCGGTATTCTCGAGCGTTATGCTCGATTCCCTGAAATATCTTGGCATCCAGCCTGATCTGAATGCTCCGCTCACTCCGGGAGAACCGCTTTATGGTGTGGAGTTTCCCGCTGTTAAAGAGGCCGCTACAGTGCCTTCCGTTTTGGGGTATTCTCCAGCTGAGGCTCAAAACGCCCTTAAAAAACAGGGATTCAACGTGAAAGTTGAAGGAAGCGGCGCAGTTGTAATTGACCAGATCCCGCATGGTGACGCAGAGATCGAAAAGGGTTCGACAGTGCTGCTTTATCTCGGAACGGAAACAGGTAAAGAAACCTTAGCTCCCTGGCTGGAAGTGAGTGACCCGGATGTGGAAGCGATTGAAAACCTGGGAGAGCGGATCCCGATCAGCCTGAATCCGGACCTGGCCGAATAAAGACGATAGGTCACAATCGGGATGGAGTTAGAAAAAAAAGCATGATTGTGGTAAGATAGCTGAGAAGAGGTGTAGCTCGTGTCTAGTTTTGAAAAAACACTGGCGGAAATCATTGACACTATGAAACAGGTTGAAGTGCTTGGAGATACGCAGACGGTAATTAATGGGATCGCTCATGACTCAAGAACGGTATCTCCGGGCAATCTATATGTATGCATTAGAGGTTATCAGGCGGACGGTCATGCGTTTGCCGAGGCTGCGGTCCGGGCTGGTGCTACAGCGTTAGCCGTGGAGGAGTTCTTGCCGCTAGCCGTACCCCAGCTTAAATTTACGGATACCCGGAAGGCTATGGGTTTTTTAGCTGCTGAGGTCTTCGGGAAACCATCCGACCGACTTGAACTTGTCGGTGTAACCGGGACGAACGGCAAAACCACAGTGACGCATCTGATTGAGCGGATCGTGCAGCAAAGCGGCAAGAAAACTGGTCTGATCGGTACACTTGGCAGCAGAATAGGAAACAATGCGTATCCCGGCCAGCATACCACGCCTGAATCGACGGAAATTCAACTTTTATTAGCTGAAATGGTTGCGGAAAATGTGGATCTCGCTGTGATGGAAGTATCTTCGCATGCGCTCGATTTGGGAAGAGTCAACGGCTGCGTATTCAATGCCGGGATTTTTACCAATCTGACACAGGATCATTTGGATTACCATAAGGATATGCAGGAATACCTCAAAGCGAAGGCGCTACTTTTCTCCGGCTTGAACGGCGGAAAAGCCGGCCAGCTGGCTGTGCTCAATGCTGACGACGGCTCCTGCGTTTTTCTGAAAGAACAGGCAGGTTGCAGGGTAGTCACGTATGGCGTTGACAACGAGGCGGACTACCGGGCTGTGAATATCAGGCTTTCAGACAGAGGTGTTGAATTTGACGTGCTTTTTCACGGGAAAAGCGCCGAACTTTTTTACAGTACCCCTGGTAAATTCAGTGTTTACAATGTCTTGGCCGCAATTGCCTGGGCACTGGAAAGCGGATATCCGACTGAGATTGTGATGCAAGCGCTTCACAGTATCAAAGGGGTTCCGGGCAGATTTGAGAGTATTCGCAAAGGCCAGCCTTTTCTGGTTATTGTCGATTATGCACATACACCGGACGGCCTGGAAAATGTTTTGCGTACGGCCAGAGAAATTACTGCTGGAAAGCTGATCACAGTATTTGGCTGCGGCGGGGACAGGGACCGAAAAAAAAGGCCGCTCATGGGAGAAGCCGCCAGCCGTTTTAGCGACTACATTGTCGTAACCTCAGATAATCCCCGGACTGAAGATCCTGATGAAATTATTGAAGATATTATTCCGGGGCTTAAATCAGCCAATTACAAGGTGATAAAAGACCGCCGCAGTGCGATCGACGAGGCCTGTATGGCAGCCGGTTCCGGGGACACGGTACTTATCGCCGGCAAAGGACATGAAGACTATCAGATTCTTGGCACGGAGAAAATACATTTTGATGACCGGGAAGAAGCAGATAAAGTTCTTAGGAGATTGGGTTATGTGGAATAGCGGTATAATTGCCGAAATTCTTGGCGGCAGACTTTACGGTTCGGAGTCGGCTTATTTTAAGGGATGCGTCATTGACAGCAGGGCAGCTTTCGAAGGAGTGCTGTTCACTGCGATCCGGGGAGAAAAGACCGACGGGCATCTATTCATCAACAAAGCTTTTGAAGCCGGGGCGTCAATTGCGTTGGCGGAAACCCGCAGCCTGGGAGAATTGGGGCTTCCGGTTATTCCCGCAGGCAAAGCAATCA
This sequence comes from Dehalobacter sp., assembly GCF_030063005.1. Taxonomy (NCBI): domain Bacteria; kingdom Bacillati; phylum Bacillota; class Clostridia; order Eubacteriales; family Desulfitobacteriaceae; genus Dehalobacter; species Dehalobacter sp. The sequence continues at coordinate 18,355 of NZ_JAPDHR010000027.1, read as the reverse complement.
TTGCTGTGGAGGATTCTCTACGGGCTTTGCAGGATTTAGCCAGGGCGTGGAGAAAAACGCTGGATCCTGTGGTCATTGGGATTACCGGCAGCTGCGGCAAAACTACGACCAAGGATATGACGGCTGCCGTACTTGCTAAAAGCTTTAAGGTTCATAAAAATCTGGAAAACCATAATAATGAGATCGGGCTGCCACTGACCATCCTGAATGCACCGGCAGGAACCGAGATCATGGTTCTGGAGATGGGAATGCGCGGACTCGGGCAGATTAGGGCCCTTTGCCATATTTGCAGCCCTTCGGTTGCTGTGATCACGAATATCGGGACAACACATTTGGAGTTGTTAGGATCACAGGAGAATATTGCGAAGGCCAAATGGGAACTGGTTGCCGCTCTGTCGGAAGGAGGCATAGCCGTGCTGAATGCAGAGGATGCGTTCAGTGTCAACAAGGCAGCCGCTGCTGATGTGAAAAAAGTCTTCTACGGGATTTCCGGTAAATATGCGTCTCCAGATGTTTATGCTGTCAATATCCACAGCTCCGGGACGCTAACGACGTGTTTTGAAGTTGTATCCGGCGAGGACAGAGCTGAGGTTCGCCTCCCGCTGCCAGGAGAGCACAATGTGCTCGATGCACTGGCGGCTTTGAGTGTTGGGCTGGCTAAAGGGGTATCCCTGGCTGAAGGAGCCAAAGCACTCGAGGAAATGGAACTGTCCAAAATGAGGCTTGAGATTCAGCAGGGCGTTTTCGGGAGTACGATCATTAATGACGTGTATAATGCAAATCCTACCTCCATGAAAGCTTCACTGCACGTGCTGGCTGAAAGGGGAGGGGCAAAGACGATCGCAGTGCTTGGCGAAATGTATGAATTGGGGGATTCTGCCGTCCCCGGTCACCGGGATGTCGGTCGGACTGCTGCGAAGTTGGGAATCAACACGCTGATCACGGTCGGCAAAATGGCTGAAGATATTGCGCAAGGAGCCTCGGAGGCAGGCTTCCCTGTCTCCGGCCTTCATGTTTGCAGCGAATGCGCTGAGGCCGCTTCGCTTGCGAAGTCACTTATTAAGGAGATGGGTAGTGACGTGTGGATTTTAATTAAGGGGTCTCGCGGCATGAGGATGGAGCGCGTGAGCGGTGCGCTTTGTCAGGAAGAGTAGACGACGATATTTTTTCGGGTTGGTCTGCGAGCCACAATACCGCAATTCGCCGAAAAGCGGTATTGTGGCCTGCAGACCTACCCCAATGACTAAGTTATTTTAGCTAAGAAAGGAACATTCGGGAAGTGACGGAAAAAATCTATTTGGCGGCAGGAATTGCCCTGCTGGTAAGTCTTCTGGCGGGACCTTTTTTGATTCCGGTTCTGCGTACGTTAAAATTTGGTCAAAGTATTAGGGCAGATGGTCCCAAACGGCATCTTGCCAAGGCCGGGACACCGACGATTGGCGGACTTATATTTCTTATTGGAATAACAGCCGGGGTGCTGATTATTGCGGAAAAACCTTATTCACCCGGAATAATAACCATGCTCCTTGTGACCTTGGGCTTTGGCTTGCTTGGTTTTCTGGATGATTTTTTAAAAGTAATTAGGAAGCAGAACCTTGGCTTACGAGCATGGCAGAAACTGACCGGGCAAATCCTGCTTGCGGTGATATTAGTCGGAGTATCCACCCTGTACCTTGGTAGGGGTACAGCGGTAGAACTTCCGTTCACTGCTTTGGAAATAGATTTAGGGATTTTCTATTATCCGCTGGTCATACTTATTGTGGTGTATATGTCCAATGCGGTTAACCTGACAGACGGACTGGACGGACTGGCCGCAGGCTGTACAGTTATTTCAGCTGTCGGCTATGTTGGCATCGCTTATCTGGCTGCGCGGACAGGATTTATTGACGGCATCGATGTTTCTTCCAGCGACCTCGCGGTTTTTGCCGCGGCCATTGCGGGAGGCTGTCTGGGATTCTTAAGGTTTAACATTCACCCAGCCAGGATCTTTATGGGCGACTGTGGATCACTTGCTCTGGGCGGAGCGCTGGCTGCGGTCTCGGTCCTCAGCAAGAGTGAATTTGTTTTGCTGATTCTCGGCGGGGTCTTTGTCCTGGAAGGTCTGTCCGTTGTTTTTCAGGTTGTTTCTTTTCAGACCCGGGGGAAGAGGATATTTCGGATGAGTCCGGTGCACCATCATTTTGAATTGGGCGGCTGGAGCGAAAAAAAGGTTGTACGTGTTTTTTGGCTGGCTGCAGCCATCTTTACGTTGATTGGGGTTAGCGCCTTTTGGTTGATGATCAATTAAGGTTGGAGGGATCGTACTGTGGAATTAGCCGGAAAAAGAGTATTGGTCGTAGGCGGCGGCAGGAGCGGCCTGGCTGCGGCCCGGAAGCTTCAGGGCAAAGCGGCGGAGGTCTTTCTTACTGATATGCAGCCTTTGGCCAAGCTTACAGGTATAGATGAATTGAAACTGGACGCTGCTCATCTTATTTTGGAAAGGGAACCGGAGCTGAAGGATATCAGGCCCGATTTACTGGTTTTATCACCGGGGGTTTCCCCGTTCCTGCCGTTTATACGGCAGGCTTCAGCGACGGGTATTCCACTCTGGAGCGAGGTAGAGCTTGCTTTGAGGGATTCAAGGGCAGTGATTACCGGCATAACCGGAAGCAATGGCAAAACGACGACCACGACGCTTGTCGGAGAGCTGGCTAAGGAAACCGGACGTGAGACGGTCGTCGCTGGGAATATAGGGCTTGCTTTATGCGGCCAAGTTGAACATCTTGATCAGAACGGAATTGTCGTTGCAGAGCTTTCGAGCTTTCAGCTGGAACTGATTAATAAGACCAGGGTGAACATTGCGATCTTTTTGAACTTGACACCGGATCATCTGGACCGGCACGGTTCACTGGAGAAATATGCTGCAGCTAAAGCCAGGATTCTTGAAAACCAGACGGAACAGGATTTGGCCATCCTAAACTGGGATGATCCGACTGTTAAAGAATTAGCCGCTATAGCCAAGGCCCGGGTGGTATTCTTCAGCTTGAAGGAAAATTTGCCAGACGGAATCTGCTTAAATGGAGAGGATATTGTCCTGAAAAAAGATCATAGCGTTGCCGCGACGATCATCGGACGCAAGGAACTGCTGTTGAAGGGTGGCCATAATCTTGAGAACGTGATGGCTGCAGTGGCAGCTGCGCTCGAGTTCGGACTCGATATCTCCAAAATTGCTGACGTACTGCGTCACTTTCGGCCGGTGAAACACCGCCAGGAAATCGTTGGCAGATTTGAAGATATTCTGTATATTAATGACTCCAAGGGAACCAATCCGGACTCATCAATCAAAGCCCTTCAGTCCTATGAGGAACCGATCGTGCTGATTGCTGGAGGTAAAAACAAAGGCCTTGATATGACAGAATTCTTGCAGGAAGCACGTATAAGGGTAAAAAGTCTGATTTTAGTGGGGATGGCGGCTCCAGAGCTCGAGGAGATTGCTGTCCGTTTAGGGTTCCCGAAAATTATCCGGACGCTTGATTTTAAGGATGCTGTCAGTATTGCTATTACCGAGGCAGTGCCGGGTGACGTCGTCTTACTGTCGCCAGCCTGTACAAGTTGGGATATGTTTAAAAGTTATGAAGAAAGAGGGGAATTGTTTAAGGATTTGGTGCGTAAGCATTATAGCGAACCCGAATGATTTTGGAGGGGGGAGCTATGTGATCCGAAAATTTCTAAAGGTCGACCCGGTTCTGCTAGGCGTGATTCTTATCCTGCTGCTGATCGGGATCATCATGACCTATAGTTCCAGTGCTGTGAAAGGCTACCTGTACTATGAGGATCCTTATCATTATTTCAAAGCGGATCTGCTGTGGGTGGCTCTGGGGCTTGCAGCCATGGGTGTCGCCGTTATGATCGATATCGCGTTTCTGCATAAGTGGGCGAAACCTATTTTATACACAGCTTTGGTTCTGCTGATCCTGGTTAAGATCCCGGGAATCGGCAGGACAGTGAATGGTGCAACCCGCTGGATTGGACTTGGTCCGATGTCCATCCAGCCTTCCGAAGTGGCGAAACTGGCCATGGTGCTGACCATGGCGAGGTTCCTTACCGTGAATCCTTATCAAATCAAGTCATTCCGTAAGGGCATCATCCCTTCCCTGGCTTTGCTGGGTGTGGTCTGTGCCCTGATTATGCTGCAGCCTGATCTCGGCACAACGCTGGTAATTGCCGCTACTGTTTTCTTTATGCTTCTGGCCGCAGGGGCCAGAATGTGGCACATGGCAGGCCTTGGTCTGGCCGGGCTGGCGATGGTGGTTGCCGCGATTGCAGCTGCTCCGTACAGAATGCGCAGGATCTTTGCTTTCCTTGATCCATGGGCTGATCCTTCAGGTAAGGGCTATCAGACTATTCAGTCGCTCCTGGCTCTCGGGCCTGGCGGATTATTCGGACTGGGACTCGGTCAAAGCAGACAAAAATTTCTTTATCTGCCTGAGAACCATACAGACTTTATTTTTGCCATGGTTGGAGAAGAGCTTGGTTTTGTCGGTGCCTCACTCGTTGTTCTGCTCTTTTTCCTTTTCATCTGGCGCGGCTTCCGGACAGCCATGCTGGCGCCGGAACCATTTCTTGGTTTGATGGCCGTGGGTTTGACATCCCTGATCGGGATCCAGGCAATGGTCAATATGGGTGTGGTATCGGGCGTTTTGCCGGTAACGGGAATCACCCTGCCATTCCTAAGCTATGGGGGTACATCACTTTTATTTACAATGATCGGAGCCGGGCTGCTCTTGAATATTTCTGCGGCTGCGGGCAGATCTGAGGAGGTCTTTTAATTGCGGGTTATTGTAACCGGAGGCGGCACAGGCGGGCATATCTATCCTGCAATGGCAATCGCCAAAGCGCTGCAGGAGCGACTGAATGATATCCGTGTCCTGTACGTTGGAACAAGAAGCGGCATGGAAGCGAAGCTGATTCCGGAAAACGGTCTCGAATTCCGCGGGATATCCGGTCAAGGGATGCCGCGGCAGTTAAGCGCCGAAATACTGAAAGCAGCCGGCACGAACGTTCGGGCCTTATGGGAAACGAAAAGGATCTTGAAAGAATTCAGTCCGGATCTGGTTGTAGGGACCGGCGGCTATGTATCCGGCCCGGTGGTACTTACAGCAGCCTTTTTTGGTATCCCGACCGTTTTACACGAACAGAACGCTTTTCCGGGCAAGACCAATAAAATATTGGCCAGAATGGTCAAATGTATTTTGTTGACATTTTCGGAAAGTGAAAAATATTTTAGGGTTAAAGACAAGCTTAAGGTTGTCGGCCTGCCGGTCAGGGAAGAAATCGGCAAGATTGACCGCAAAGCCGGAGCTAAGGCCTTTGGTCTTGATCCCGGCAAGAGAACAATCTTGGTCACCGGCGGTAGCAGAGGTGCACTGAGCATCAATCAGGCGCTGACCGGACTCCTGCCAAAGCTGGCCGAATACCCGGATGTCCAGCTGATCTGGGCAACCGGGACAGCGACGCATGATACGGTTTTACATGAGCTTGAAACGCGTAACATCAACTGGCAAAGAGAGCAATGGAGAATCTTAGCCTACGTTGAGCATATGCCTGAAGCTCTGGCCTGCTCCGATTTGTGCATCTGCCGGGCTGGGGCATCCACGCTGGCAGAAATCTCGGCTGCAGGGAAGACCGGTATCCTGATCCCGTACCCGTATGCAGCTGAAAATCACCAGGAATATAACGCCAGGGCTTTTGAAAATAAGGGAGCAGCCTGTGTTATTTTAGATAAGGAACTGAATGCGGAGATTTTGTGGGACAATGTTCAAAAAGTGCTGTTGAATTCGTTTAAACTGGAAGAAATGGCCGCGCGGGCCAGGGAGGTATTTGCGCCTGGAGCTTTGGACCGCATTATCAATCTCTGCCTGCAGAATGCCTGGAGATAAACTTCTTTAACACTGCAAGCCGGATCAGCATACGATATGCTGTAAGGAAAAGGGAAAGGAATATCATGTACTTACCGAACATAAAGGGTAGGATTGAAAAAGATTATCCTTTAAAAAAGCTGAATACCTGGAGGATCGGCGGTATGACCGAACTTGCTGTCTGGCCCCGGGACACTGAGGAACTGGTCTCCGTGATTGATGGGTGCAGGAAGAATAACATACCGTTTCTGCTTCTGGGCCGGGGTTCAAATGTATTGCTGCCGGATCACGGATTCAAGGGCGTGGTGATTGTTGTTACAGCCATGGACAGCATTCGCTGGCATGGTGAAGAAGTCACGGCCGAAGCAGGTTATCCTCTGATGCGTCTGGCCCGGGAGGCAGGAGAGAGCGGCCTTAGCGGGCTCGAGTTTGCCTGCGGGATACCAGGGACACTCGGCGCAGCAGCAGCCATTAATGCAGGTGCTTATGGCGGAAAAATTGGTGATTTGGTTAAGAAAGTTAGTGTATTGACGGCCGAGGGAAAAATTGAAATTATACCGAAGAACCAGATTGCTTTTGGGTATCGCAGCAGTTCCCTTTTAGAAAAGGAATGCATTGTCCTGGAATGTACGCTGTCCCTCCATCCAGGGGATCAGGCCGTGATCCAGGCTCAGATGCAGGGTCTTATGGCTAAAAGGAAAGAACATCAGCCGCTGGAGTATCCCAATGCAGGAAGTGTATTCCGCAATCCTGTCGGAGACTCCGCGGGAAGGCTGATCGAGCAGGCAGGGTGGAAAGGACGCCGCCTTGGGGATGCTCAGGTATCTGAGAAACATACCAATTTCATTGTGAACAGAGGGAACGCCTCATCCACTGACATTTTAACGCTTATTCAGGTAATTCAAACAGATGTGTCCGAAAAATTTGATATTCAGCTCGAAACAGAAATACGCGTCATTTAATTGGCTAAAGGGGGAGGAGACATGACGATGGATCGTTATGTCATTACGGGAAAACAAAGACTTGAGGGAAGTATTCGGACCAGCGGAGCAAAAAACGCATCACTGCCGCTCATGGCAGCCGCCATTCTGGCCGATGGAAAAACAGGACTGCAAGGAATTCCTCATCTCACAGATATCCTTTGTATGGGCGAAGTTCTGAAAAGCCTTGGCTGTAAAACACAATTCAGCTCAAATGAACTGACCATTGATTCCTCTTCACTGAATGACTGCATTGTCGATGAAGCGTTAATGCGGAAAATGCGGGCATCCAACTTGATTTTAGGCCCGATGCTCGCACGAAACGGAAGGGTAAAAATATCCAGACCGGGCGGCTGTGCGATTGGGACACGTCCGATGGATCAACATATTAAAGGATTGCAGGAGCTCGGCGTACGTGTTGAAGAGAGACATGGATACATAGAGGCCACAGCGGGGAAACTCAGGGGCGGAGATGTCTATCTGGATATCCCGAGTGTCGGGGCTACGGAAAATATCATGATGGCTGCGGTTCTAACCGAAGGCACAACCATCATCCGCAATGCGGCCAGAGAACCGGAAATTGTTGACCTGCAAAATCTACTGAATAAAATGGGAGCCAGGATCAGAGGGGCTGGGACTCACGTCCTGCGCATCGACGGCGTTGCGAAACTTAAGAGTACGGAACACACCGTTATCCCTGATAGGATAGAAGCCGGCACGCATATGGTCGCTGCTGTCATGACAGGCGGGGATATCCTGGTGGAAAACGTGATTCCCGAACATATCAGCCCCATTATTGCCAAACTGCGCCAGGGGGGGGCTGAAGTGACTCCTTATGGAGACAGCGTCAGGGTACGCCAAAAAGGACAGTTTAAAGCGCTCGAAATTAAAACGCTGGTCTACCCAGGATTCCCGACCGACATGCAGCCGCAGTTCCTGGCACTGTTAACGATTGCTGACGGAACAAGTATTGTTTCCGAGACGATTTTCGAAAACCGCTTCCAGCATGTCGCTGAGTTGAGACGGATGGGTGCCAGAATCACCGTCGAGGGAAGAACCGCAATTATTAACGGCCGGCCCAACCTCGAAGGTGCGTTTGTGGAAGCAACTGATTTGCGCGCTGGAGCAGCTCTCTTTTTGGCAGCTTTGGCTGCTGAAGAGGGTACGGTTCTGGAGAGAATCGATCATATTGACCGGGGTTATGAAGATCTTAAGGAAAAATACAGGGCTTTGGGAGCAAAAATACAGCGGGTTGTCAAACAATAGTGTTGCACCTTGCCAGGCGGATAATGTAAAATAGATAAAACGAGAGCAGGAGAGGAAGATTTTGGCTCAAACCAGATCAAATACATTTTGGATCTACGCAGCGGCTTTGATCTGTCTCATTGCTGTAGGATTTTATATGTTTTCCAAATCAGATTTTTTTAACGTGAAGGAAGTCAGGACAGAAGGATTAAGCAATGTCACCGCGAATGAAGTATTACAGCTTTTGGGAACAGTAAAGGGTGAGAATATTTTTTTGACCGATAGCGAAGCCCTGGCGATGAAGGTCAAGCTGCACCCGCTGATTGATCAGGTGCAGGTAAAAAAAGAACTACCGGCAACGCTGGTGGTCAAAGTACAGGAACGTGTTCCGGTCGCAATGATCTTAACTGGTGACGGGGTTGTCGTCGTGGATCTTCATGGCGTCATTCTGAAGTTTTATGATTCCTGGCCCGCGGAAGACAACCCAGTGCTGACCGGAATCGAAGTCCCTGAAACAATCGGGCCTGGGCAAAAGATTAACAATGTGAATCTGAACAAAGCCCTTCTTTTGCTGGGACAAGCCCCTGCGGAACTTCTGCCGCTGATTGGAGAGGTTCACAGTACAACGGACGGGCAAATAAGCCTTTATATGACCTCCGGCATTGAAGTGAAAATAGGATTTGACGCCGAGTTTACAGAAAAGCTGAAGCTGCTTCAGGAATTGTTAAACAGTGAAGAATACAAAACAGTTGAAAAAGCAATTAAATATATCGATTTAACTGCAGGGAAACCTGTTTTAGGAAGATAGCGAGGGATAGATCATGTGGCTGCTGCCGGTTTTCGGATTAATTATTGGACTGTTCATTGGGTTTGTAAGTCCGTTTAGTATTCCGGTTGATTATACCAAATACTTTTCAGTGGCGATTTTAGGTGCACTGGACTCAGTCATGGGCGGCATAAGATCCTATCAGGAAGATCATTTCGACAGCACGATCTTCCTCAGCGGTTTTATTGTCAATATCATTATGGCCAGCTTGCTGGCATTTATCGGGGACAGAATAGGCGTAGACCTGTATCTTGCTGCCGTGGTGGCCTTTGGCACCAGATTATTCCAAAACATCAGTATTGTTCGCCGACATATCATTAATAGATATCATAAAACCTGATTGGAATCAAAAAAATTTAAATATTATGACGGAAAAAGAGGAGTAATAGTTTCTCATCTCGAACTCATATAGTTGGGTTGACGATTAACCGTTTGCATCGGAAAAACATAACCAATAGATGAGGACTAGAATAAGGAGAGGCAGGGGAAAAGATGCTCGAATTCATTAGTGATGAGATGCAGTTTGCACGGATCAAGGTAATAGGAGTCGGCGGCGGCGGAAACAATGCCGTAAACAGAATGATTTCCGTTGGTCTTAAAGGAGTAGAGTTCATCGGGCTGAATACAGATGCTCAGGCGCTTCAAATGTCCAGAGCAGCTGAAAAAATACAAATCGGCATTAAACTCACCAAAGGACTCGGTGCAGGAGCTAATCCGGAGATCGGTCACAGTGCGGCCGAAGAGAGCCGCGACGAGATTGCCAAAGCGCTGCTCGGTGCCGATATGGTTTTCGTTGCCGCCGGTATGGGCGGGGGCACAGGAACGGGAGCTGCACCCGTTGTTGCCGAGATCGCCAGGGAAATTGGAGCCTTGACAGTCGGCGTTGTTACAAGGCCTTTCTCGTTCGAGGGACGCAAAAGAGCCATGCAGGCTGAAAGAGGAATCCTTGAACTGAAGGAAAAGGTTGATACGCTGATTACCATTCCAAATGACAGACTCTTGCAGGTTGTCGATAAACATACGACGGTCCAGGAAGCCTTCAGCATTGCAGATGACGTACTGCTGCAAGGCGTACAGGGAATTTCCAACCTGATCACTATTCCGGGACTTATCAATCTTGACTTTGCCGATGTCAAGACCATCATGTCCGATACCGGTTCGGCACTGATGGGTATTGGACAGGCTTCCGGAGAAAACAGAGCGGTCGATGCCGCCCGCAAGGCGATTTCGAGTCCGCTGCTTGAAACCTCGATTGAAGGCGCGAAGGGTGTTCTGCTGAATATCACCGGCGGTCCAAGCCTGACCCTGCTTGAAGTCAACGAAGCTTCCGAGATTGTCGGTGAAGCAGCCGATCAGGAGGCCAACATTATCTTCGGTGCAGTCATTGATGAAAACCTAAAAGATGATGTCCGGGTAACGGTCATCGCCACAGGCTTTGACCAGCGGTCCAGCTTTGTCAAAAAAGTAAAGAACCCACAGGAAACAGCCAAGATGGATGACTTCAATCCATTCAAGGATCACGTGGATATCCCGAATTTCCTGAAGTATAAAAGATAAACACCGACTTTTAATCATAAAAGTTGGTCTATTTAATGCTGAAGGCGTCTCAAATAAGGCGTCTTTTTTGCTATCCTCATTAACTCAGAAAACTGCCGAAAGACTGATCAGGCTCTTAAAAGAAAACGACTCCGGAAGAATACCGGCACAACATAGCAAATTACAGATACCCACTCACCACCGCCAGGCCTGTCCCAGAATCTGAGGCGCCTCAGATTCTGGGACAGGCCTTTTTCACATAGTCACCCTAAGAAAACATAAGATGGTGGTAAGCTTATAAAAACGATAATGCCCAGAACTTACTAGAAAATATAAGGATAATTACGAGGGGGTAGCTTCAATGAGCCTTCGGTTAACTAGAACTCTCAAGCTAGAGATGCGTGGCAATGACGTCAGACAGCTGCAAATTGCACTGATCGAACTGGGTTATAATCCGGGGAATCCGGATGGTATCTTTGGTCCCCGTACCCAATCAACAGTAATGGCCTTTCAGCAAAATAACGGGCTGGTACGGGACGGAATTGTAGGTCCGGCAACTATAGCAGCTTTGAACAGGACCCTTACTGAACCTGCTTTTCTCAAAGTCGGTTCCCGAGGTCCGGAAGTTGCTACACTGCAGTCAATCCTTAAAGAACTCGGCTATGACCCAGGAATGGATGATGGAGTATTCGGGCCTAAGACCAGGGAAGCTGTGATTGCTTTCCAAAGAAATTATGGACTTACCCAAGATGGGATTGCGGGACCTCAGACTTTTACAGCTTTAGATCAGGTAATCCGCCGCAAGACGACGTAATTTCCACAAACGTTAATATTTAACGAACTACCACCAATATGCTGGTGGTTAATTTAGCGACCACATACATTGAATCCCAGAGGTTTGGCACGTCAGCGAGGATTAGAGCGAGCAGCTGCGAGAACGTGCAAGCGGGGTGCTTTGGGCAAGGCTGATACCCCGGAAAAGAAAAAATAACCAAATATCCCCCATAATCTGTATTCCCTTAGCCAAAAAAATCGCATCCCAAGCCCACGTAAAGCGACAGGATTTCTCTCTGTGCAGAGGTATAATTTGTTAATGAAATGACTTCGCGCAGAAAGGATTTCGGGTATGGTCTACCTGGATATTATTCTGTTCATCAATGGGGCTATGGATGCTTTTTTGTTGGTTTTTACGGCCCATCTGCTTCGAAAAAAGATTCAGGTTCGAAATCTACTGGGAGCAGTTCTTCTTGGCGAGCTGCCAATTGTATTCATCATCTTTGGTCCCTCGTGGGTCATCGCTGTTTCCAGAATCCTGATTCCTGTCGGCATGGTCGCAGTAGCTTTGAAAACCAGAACAATCCTTGACCTGGCTAAAGGACTCCTGTATTTCAGCCTTCTGGCATCCTTAAGCGCCGGAATCTATTATGCGCTGGCGGGTTGGCTTGGGCTGGAAGGCACAGGGCTGGCTTTAAAGGATTTATGGGTCCTGCCTGTGATTGCCCTGATTCTGACCGCAGGCTGCCGGGTCTGGGAGAGAATCCAAAAAACGACGTTATTTCTCGATAATGTATGCTACGAGGTTGAGCTGTCTTTTGAAAATGGACGGCAGGCACAGATTAAGGCACTGCTGGATACCGGAAACGAACTGCGGGATCCGCTGACCGGGACACCTGTGATGGTTGTGGAAGAAAAAGCTGTGGCCCAGGCCCTGCCGGAAGGAATTCAAAGGTTTCTGCTTATGCCCTGGCGGGAAAGTGCCAACCCCTGGACTTATATCTGGAATAGTGAAGACCCCTGTATACAAAAAATGGTGTTTATTTCCGCCAGGGGAATCAATGGCCAGACCTGGCTGCCGGGAATCCGGCTCGGATCTGTTAAGATCCGTCAGGGGGAAAAGGTATGGGAACATGCCGTTACCGCCGCCTTGGTCCCGCATGGTCTGAACTCGGAAGGTAAATTTGTGGCCCTGCTGCATCCGGAACATATTCAAAAGCCAGTTGGCAAGGAGGAGATCGCCTGATGAACCGCATCAAACAGTACTATAGGGTAGTTATGTCAGCATTTAAGAGAAAATTAATTTTTTTGTTCCTGAAACTGCATCGGGTAAGGGAGGTCTTTTATGTCGGCAGCAGCGAAGCCCTGCCGCCCCCGCTGCGACTGGAAGAAGAGGAATATCTGATCACGAGACTCGAGCATGGGGACCTTTCGGTGAAAGATATGTTGATCGAGCGCAACCTAAGACTGGTTGTTTATATCTCCCGCAAATTTGAGAACACGGGAATCGGTATCGAGGATTTGGTCTCGATCGGGACGATCGGTTTGATTAAAGCGGTCAATACCTTTGATCCCGCCAAGAAAATCAAGCTGGCCACTTACGCTTCCCGCTGTATTGAAAATGAAATTCTGATGTATCTGCGCAGAAATAATAAAATAAGGACAGAGGTTTCTTTCGATGAACCTCTGAATATCGACTGGGACGGCAATGAGCTGCTTCTGTCCGATGTACTGGGAACCGAGAACGATATCATCTCGCGCCCGATTGAAGAGGAAGTCGACAGGCAGCTGCTGGACCTCGCAATGGGCAGTCTAAGTGAGCGGGAAAAACTGATCATGGAGCTTAGATTCGGCATGGGCGGATGCGAAGAAAAGACGCAAAAGGAGGTGGCTGACCGCCTCGGGATCTCGCAATCATACATATCCAGACTCGAAAAGCGCATCATACGCAGGCTGCGGAAAGAATTTGTCCGGTTGGAATGACGATTTGGAATAACTTGTCTGCTGTCAGGGCATACTCTCCAGAGAATAACCATGAAAAACCACATCTGGAGGGTATTTTAATGGTCTTAAACAAGGTTGAGATCTGCGGAGTGAATACGTCCAAACTGCCCGTCTTAAGTGGTGCCAAGATGAAAGAACTGTTTTTGAAATTTCAGGCCGGGGACAAGTCGGCTCGCGAACAACTAGTCCGGGGAAACCTTCGCCTGGTGCTCAGCGTGATTCAGCGGTTCAGCAATAGAGGGGAGCATGTGGACGACCTTTTTCAGGTAGGCTGTATCGGCTTGATGAAGGCGATCGACAATTTTGATCTTGGTCAGAACGTCAAGTTTTCTACCTACGCTGTCCCAATGATTATCGGGGAGATACGGCGCTATTTAAGGGATAACAATCCGATCAGAGTCAGCAGATCTTTACGGGATATCGCCTATAAAGCCCTACAGGTTCGGGATAAGCTGGCGTCCGAGTGCTCGCGGGAGCCGACAATCAATGAGATTGCCGAGAAACTGGAAATCTCTCACGAAGATGTTATTTTTGCGCTCGATGCGATCCAGGAACCTGTGTCGCTTTTTGAACCGATCTATCATGACGGTGGCGATCCGATTTTTGTCATGGATCAGATCGGTGATGACAAACAGTCGGACAAACTTTGGTTGGAATCACTTTCGATCAAGGAAGGTATGGGCAAACTCGGAGAAAGGGAAAAGAAGATTATTTCACTGCGCTTCTTCCAGGGTAAAACCCAGATGGAAGTGGCCGAAGAAATTGGGATATCCCAGGCCCAGGTTTCCCGCCTGGAAAAGGCAGCTCTGAAGTATATGCGCAAGCATGTCTAAATTCAATTCAAATATGTCATGATTGCAACCCCTCCTCATATGATAGTAAGTGAGAGGAGGGGCTTTGCCATGAGAGTCTCTGAATTGAGGGTACTCGATATTATCAATATAGAGGACGGGCGGCGCTTAGGGCCGGTCATCGACCTTGATCTGGATTTGGAAAAAGGAATTGTGAAAGGCATCGTTATCATGGCTTCCTCCCGGGCGAAAGGCTTCTTTGGCAGTGGGAAGGCGGGCGACGTATTTGTTCCTTGGGAAAAAGTGATCAAGATCGGTATTGATGTAATCCTGGTCGACGGCAGGGATTTAATCAATATCAACTATTAAAAATTGTAAAAGAGCTGTATTCAAAGGTTTTTTTCGATATAATAGATAGAGATGATTTAAGGTTTGACTGCAATGAGGTATAATCATATGGCATGGGAAAGACAAACGGTCGGCGGGCTGGCTTACCTGAAAATTCCTAAATGGTCCCTTCACGGAGTAACCGCCGTGTTCTCGACCAGGGACGGGGGCGTCGGCAGCCCGCCTTATTCCTCTTTGAATCTGGCTTTGCATGTCGGTGATACGATTGATGATGTTTTACATAATAGACGGATATTTCTGGCCGGAATAGGGCGTTCACCAGAAGACTGTGTCACCGCTGAACAGGTTCACGGCACTGCTGTACGGTTTGTAACAGAAAAAGACCGGGGCAGGGGTATGCAGGATTTGGTATCGGCGCTGCCATCCTGCGATGGAATGCTTACAGCGCAGGATGTAGGGTTGCTAACTTTTTATGCGGATTGTGTGCCTGTCTTCTTTTTTCATCCGCGCAGCAGAATCATCGGGCTTGCGCATGCCGGCTGGAGAGGAACGGCAGCTAATATCGTCCAAGAGATGGTGAACAGGATGATTCAAGTTGGAGCTGATGCGGAAGAATGTTTGGCCGCGATCGGCCCCTGCATCGGACCGTGCTGTTATGTCGTTGGAGATTCCGTCGCTTCAATATTTCGAGAAAAATGGAACGAACCTTCCGTGCTTTCGGAAACGGAACCGGGTGAGTACAGTCTGGATTTACAGGAAGCAAACCGTCAGTTGTTGATCTCCGCCGGAATTCGTGCAGAGAATATATCGACCGCTCAAATGTGCACATCTTGTCATGCCGGGGAATTCTTTTCTTACAGGAGAGAAGGGATAACCGGCAGGATGGCCGCTTATATCGGATTCTCATAAGTACTGTTTGTAAGAGGAATGATGATGGCTAAAAAAACCAGAAAAAGATTTAATGTATTTTTTATGATATTGGTTTTGTCTATAATCGGCCTATTCCTTTGGGATTACCGGTCATCGTGGATTGCCGGCTCACTTTCGTTTGAGACTGTTCATCAGGGCCTTGTACAACACGAAAAAACAGTGAAGGCCGTATTTGCCAATACGGAAACCGTACTGACGGCGCCGGCTGAAGGAACCGTTGTACTGGTTGGCGCGGAAGGAAGAAGATTTAAAAAGGGTGAATCAGTAGCCCGCGTGATCCCTGCCGGAGTAGGACATGAGCAATCTGACTCAGGGATATGGATAAGCGCACCGGTTTCGGGCCTGTTTTATTCGCAGCGGGACGGGCTGGAACAGATCATGACATCGGAAAATCTGATGAATATGGATCTGGACAGATTATTGGCCCAGACGCAAAATGACGGGACAGAAACGAAGCAGACAGAGACTGCCCAGGGGAACGGTCAATCTGCGGATAACAGTCAGAATACCACGGTCAGTCTGCATTCCCCGATCGGCAAGATGGTGAACAACCTTTATCCGAGCTGGGTATTTGTGTATCTGGGGATCCAGGATTCCCTGGCTATTGGAGATGTTGTTGAGTTTGTGATTGATGACGAAGAATGCTATGGTACGGTCATGAAACTTTCGGCGCAGCCCGGAGGAGCAGTGATCCGTTTTAGTCAATATGTTCAAGGGACAACGGAGAACAGGATACGCGAAATTATCTGGAGATTTCGGTCCCCGACCAAGGGTTCGGTCGTTCCTGCCAGTGCCTTGTGCACCTCCGGTGAGGAAAAAGGAGTCTATGTCCTGGAGGATGGCGTGATCCGCTACCAGAGTGTCATCGTCAAGGACAGCAACGAGAATTTAGTCTGTGTCGAAGGTCTTCCAGAAGGCGTTCGGGTTGTCGTTAACCCGGTAGAGGGCATTGAAGGCATGTATGTAAAGTCTTGATTTAAAAAAGTTTTAAAAAAGTCAACAAATCCAAGCCATTTCTTGCATAAAAAGCAGGGAAATCAAGGAAAATGTAGAACATATAAATGATCATACGCCAACAAAGGCGGCAGGAGTACAATGAGTATAGTCAATAACATTTCGGAAGTACAGCAAAAAATCGCGGCAGCTGCTGCGAGAGCAGGCCGCAGCCCGAAAGATATCGCACTTCTGGCCGTATCCAAGACAGTACCTGAAGACAGGATCATGGAAGCATACAGGGCAGGCTTAAGGGCTTTCGGGGAAAATAAAGTACAGGAGTGGCAGACCAAGCATCTCTTGCTGCCGCAGGATTGCCAGTGGCATATCATTGGCCACCTGCAGACGAATAAGGTAAAATACCTAGACGACAGCATCGCGCTCATTCATTCGCTGGATCGCTTTGCTCTGTTGGAGAAGCTGAATCTGGAAGGGGAAAAACGCCAGATCAGATGGAAGACGCTTGTCCAGGTCAATGTTGCGAGGGATGAGGCCAAAGCCGGTCTCGAGATCGAAGAAATTCAGGACTTTATGGATAGCGTGCACGATTTCCCCTATGTGACTGTTCACGGACTAATGACGATTGGGGCCCTTAATGCCGGACCCGAAGAAACAAGAGGGTATTTCCGGAAACTCAGGGAGATCAGAGATGATTTACTGACGAAAGGTGCCGGAGGGCCTGATGGTCTTCCCCACTTGTCGATGGGGATGAGCCAGGATTATGAAACTGCGGTCGAAGAGGGCACTACGATTGTCCGGGTCGGAAGCACGATTTTTGGACACAGGAATTAATATATTTTAAATAAAACTTATAGAAAAATTAAAATCATGGAGGATGAAAATGGCAAAGATACTTGACAAATTTATAGGTATTATGGGTTTTGGGGACGATGAGGACGATTTCGAACCTGAAGAATTAGAAGAAGAGTATTCCGGAAGAGCAGAAAAGTCCAGAAACAGCAGTTTCAGAGATAATGCGCTCAGAGAACCTGCTCCGAGCGAATCCTTCAGCAGGGAAACATACAAAGACAATGCCCTGAAAAGAAAACAGGCTTCTGTGGTCAGCATTCACACCCAAAAGCAGGTAAGGGTCATCGTCGTAGA
This sequence comes from Dehalobacter sp., assembly GCF_030063005.1. Lineage (NCBI taxonomy): Bacteria > Bacillati > Bacillota > Clostridia > Eubacteriales > Desulfitobacteriaceae > Dehalobacter > Dehalobacter sp. The sequence continues at coordinate 927 of NZ_JAPDHR010000027.1, read as the reverse complement.
GCCGGTCTCTTTCGAGGAAGCCCAGGGAATTGCCGAACACCTTAAAGCCCGCAAATCAGTTATTCTGAACCTGGAACGGACCGACGGTCATTTGTCCCAGCGAATCGTTGATTTTATCAGCGGTACGACCTATGCTTTAGGTGGGAATATGCAGAAGGTTGGCAATGGTATTTTTCTGTTTGTCCCAAATAATGTGGATATTAGCGGCGAGCTGAATTACAAAACGACCGAGCGGGATATCCTCTGGCCTAAAACCAACAATTAACCGAAGGCATTCATCCACAGGCATTAATCTTGGGGGGGTAATCAGAATTACGATTCTTTATTGGAGTTACGCAATTATCGACAAGGTCCTTCTGATCTTGGAATGGCTTGTAATCATACGCTGTATTTTATCCTGGATACCTCATTCGCCAAGTAATCAATTTATTCGGATCATTTACGATATCACTGAACCACTTTTGAGGCCTTTTCGAAAAATACGGCTTGGTAACCAGGCAATGATGGTGGATTTTGCCCCGTTTTTTGCTGTCCTGGCCATCGTACTGATCAAAAGTGTGATTCTTGCGCCGCTTTATGCGCTTATTGCCAGGCTCATTATTTAGAACGGAAGAAGCGTCCAGCAAATGAAGTGAGATATTGAATATCACAAATAGAAAACTCGTCCTGAGACGAGTTTTCCGTATTCTCAACCGAATGCCATGTCATCCATGACGTATTCGACACCGTGAAGGCCATTTAAACGCCTTTACACTTCCTGTACCGTCGCGGGGTTTGACTTCATATGGTAAAATAATTCTAGGGAAACACTGATTAAATCGCCCCCCGGACAAAAAAATGGTAAAATTAAAGAAAACAGTAACAGGTGGTAAAAATGGGGCAACAAACCTTTTCGGATATAGAATACTCAAACCGACGGAAGAAAAC
>NZ_JAPDHR010000026.1:0-75544 GCF_030063005.1 Dehalobacter sp. | reverse complement strand
CCGGCAAATGCTCCTGAGCATTGCCGAGTACCGTATGCTAAGAGCAAATGCGACGAATGATTTTTATATGACGCGAGCCTGCTGGTTACGGCGGGCTCTTTTTTACGCCGCTAGAGTTTACGCTTACAAAAAGAGAGTGATAAACTAAGCCATTACATATAAGAATTGAAAAACCAGGAGAATGAGTCAATATATCTCATCTTCTGGTTTTTTGGTTGTGTGGTTTAAGCGAAAAACAAAGTGTTTTTCAGTGGCCTCGATAAAACCCCTCTTTATGTTAGGAAGAACTCACCTGTAATTTGAAACTTATTTGCCTACAGCTGCAGCTTTTGCGGCTGCTTCTTGTTTGGCTAATTCTGCTTGGCCTGCATCGGAGGCTGAATTGAAGACTTCAAATTTTCCTATTACCGTATCGCCATCAGACGCATATAATGGAATCTCTGAATATGCAGGGGCATTTTTCATTTTCTCCATATACGCAACGGCTTCCTGCGGATTCTGAGGTTGATCTTTGTCTAAATCAGCTTTCTTAATATATCCAATTGTTCCATCAGTTCCCTGAGCCTGTATCAAATCCGGAAATTGCACAGATGTGGATGCCATGTTGGTGCCATAGGTTTGTCCATGGGCATTTACTTTGTAGTTAGGAGCAACATTAGAATTATCCGAGTCTGCTATCGCAGATATTGCTCCAAGACTCAAAGAGCCTGCTAAAAGCCCTATAGCTAAAGCTATACCGATAGTAAAAATACCAGATTTTTTTAACATATTTTTCAACCCCCCTTCTTTAATTACTTTGTCTTGGTGAGTAAGCACACGGTTCTTCTAAATAACCACTCCCATTGTACATTCTAAAACTTCCACCGGCATAATATGTGCCTTTGACACTTGTATATGGAGAAGTAGCAGTTAACATTACCTGAGGAGAACTATTGTATGCCCAAGGGCTGTACTTAACACATGTCCCTGCGTCATTATACATATAAGCACTAACCCCCATATAACCTGTTGGCGCACTTCCATTTGTGCAGGACATTATAGCACTGGCAGAAGCAAAACTAGGAGATGTAGTAATTGTGCAATAACCGTTATAGATATACCCTCCATAATTCATACCAAAGTTTGTTACTGGGCTGGATGCTTGACCGGCATACGCCATGGTCGCAACAGAGAGAAATAAACCAAGAAAAAATAGTATGAAAGAAACTCTTAACTTTCTAATCATATTATACTCCTTTCTAATTTATACAGGCAAATTTTTCCTTCCAATACTAATAGACAACATAGATTACTTTTTGCAACACATATTTAGGATTTTTTTACTCCTGAGACTGTCCCTAAAACGGCAACGGCGCCAATTGGCACTTTTCGTATCAATATTATTTTCAACTGGAGCTAACCGACTACCCCCCTTTAAATTTAGACATAAATCAAAAATGCAAAGCAGGCAAGAAAGAATTAAGTTCTAAAATATATTTCCAGACTGGTTGCTAAACCCTTACTATTTTTCTTTTTACTCATTGAATTAGCTAATTCGATGAGTAAAAAGGAGGATACTGTAATGAGTACAAATGTTTATGGAGGCCCAGGAAACAAAGCGTATGCCGTGGTGGGATATCTCGATGCACTCGATCCCTACACTGTCCTATGGGAGGAATACGGATGGAAATTTATTGAATACCCATCGGGATCCAAAAAAAAAGAGAGCGTATCTGCCAGGTTGAGCATCTACCAGGACCTTAGATAATCCTCCGAGTGAGACGTTGAAGTAAGAATATTTCTCAGGGTTTTGACCTGTAACGGTCTGAGTTAGCCTGTATCTCCCATTTGTTGCAAGACATTCTTTAACTTTTGTGGAAATGGCACTCCCATTTTAGCAATATTTTCAAGTATACTGATCCCTTCATTAGACAAATAGAACATAATCAGCATCGTTCTTAGAGTACTTCCTGAACCGATAATGTATTGATTAATAATGTTTCCCAAGGCAATTAGGGCAAATATCAATATTTTTTTACATATACCTTTAAATCCGATATTACTCGATACTTTCTTATCAAAAATCGCCAATAGGACACCAGTTACATAATCAAATGCTACAAATGCGACCAGCGCATAAACCAGGGAATCAAGCTCACCTAGCAACCATCCGAAAACCCCGCCTACAGTGCAATCATAATTTTGAGATAATTTAAAAGCAAATCCACATTAATCCCCCCAATGCCCTTGTTGTCCAAACCATTTTGCTAATTTCTTCAGAGCCCGTTTTTTTGTCTTATTAACTGCTTGTCTGCTGATTTCATTAATAGCTGCGGTTTCTGCTACGGTATAGACCAATAGATAGATCTTTTCGACAACAGATAATTCCGATTCCGTCAGCAGATGATCTATCCCTGTTAATTCCAGTTCAAAATGGGTGTCCAACGTAACCAATGCAGCTTCAGCATAATAAAGTTGCAACTCCGTTTTATGCTTCGGCAAGTACAAGTTCGACCATACTAATGAACATGGGTGTTGGCGAAGCCGTTGTTACCGAAAAAGTAGCAACAGGTTCTTTCCGCAAAGGAATCGCCGGAAAAGTTGGCTCGGGGATAATTGAGGGATATGTAATTGACAATAATATGGCAGTAGTCCGTAACAGTGCCACCAATATTTACGCACGTTATGCATTAACCGCTTGGAGCAGTCCCTCTAAAACCTCAACCGTAGGCGCCGATATCCCCGCGGGAGCAAGGCTTAAAGCTGCAGGCGGTTCTTACGACGTTGACGCACTGCATGCATTTAATAACGGCGCTATGGTTCATATTAGCGGTTATTATAGTGGAAGTACCTTCATTGCAAGGAATTGTTACGTTAACACAAACTGGGCTTCAGGAAGTACTGGCAGTTACTATGTTTACTTTGGTTAAGACATCTAGTAAGTCCAAAAGTGAAAAAGGCGACCTTCGGGTCGTCTTCCTCTTTTATTTAACCATAACAAGCGACATAGTGTTGCAACATTTCCAAAAGTGCAAGTTGACATCAACCCAATGTAACGTAAATGGCGCTTCATTATAATTAGCAGACAATCTATGATTGATCTCTCTTCCGTTACAGACTTTTCTTCTGTCTTCAAATTTCCGAGTTTTTGCCGAGTTTTTGCCGTTTAACAAGTTGCTGAGGAAATATAATCAAGCTGAAGGGAGAAATATTACAGAACGGCTAAACTATTTTCTTGATTTTAGGGCCTTAGAAAAAAGTTACCAAGCAAGTTTACGAATATCCATATTTCTTCTCTTTGCTAATTAATCAGCTGGTTCAAAAAATTTTTAAAAACAAAGGAGAGATATTATGTCAGTAAAAGTAAATACCGCAAGCGCTTCAACTGTATATCATGGACCAAGTTCCAGCATTTATGCCTCTGTGGGCAGTGTTGGCATAGAGCAAGTCGAGGTCTTCGCCGTGGAAAAAAACTGGTTCTATATCGAGTACTACACCGGAGCCACTACCAGGAAAAGAGGCTATGTCCCGTACAACACAATCACGAATCCGGCTACTGTAGCGGCCAGCGTCCCGACCCGGTCTTTAACCGGCTATGCCGATGTTTCAACCCTAAACATTACGGTATGCACAGGTCCGGGAACCTCAACCACTTATCCATTACCCGGGAATGTCTATGCCACGGAAGGTTTCACGCGTTTTAATGAAACCAGTGGGAGCTACACGTATATTGAATACAGTACATCGTCTGGCACCAAACGTGGATACGCCTTGACCAGTCAACTTGCAAGCAGGAACAGGGGGGTGCTTGCGAACGTTTCATCATCTGCTACCATTTATACCGGTCCCCGCAGCAATTACGTAACCGGGGGAGGTGTTTACTCCGGAGAATACGTAGTTATCCTGGAAAAAGACGCTTCTTCCTGGTACTATATTGAATTTAACTCAACTTCCGGTAGAAAACGCGGTTACGTCGATCAAAACTTAATTACGCCATATTCTTCGACCAGCGGACTTGGATCACTGAAAACATTTCAAAATGCAGCTTCCGTCCAACAGAATGTGTATGTTTATGCCGGACCAAATTTAGGTTTTGCCTCTGTTGGCTCTTTATCCGCTGATGAGACTGTCTTTTGGATTGAGGGTGTTACTGCGGAGTCTGCCTATTCTTTTATCGAGTACACAACCTCCTCCGGTCAAAAACGGGGCTATGTGTCGGCCAGCGGTCTTCAGACTCTCACTGGAGCTGTCGTTTCGGTTGCAAACGCAGACACTGTTTATCTTGGACCAAGTGACATAAACTACGCGTCTGTAGGAAGTGTCAGCCAGAATGATCCGGTCCTGGTTCTTGGCAAGGAAAAATCGTGGTTCTATATTCATTACCCCACATCAAGCAATAAGAAAAGAGGCTATGTTCCATACGACTGTTTGAATGATCCCTCTACCGTTGCCGCAGGTGTCTCGGAGAGGACGTTTACGGGTTGTGCCGATGCAACCAACCAGGATCTGACGGTCTATACCGGACCGTCGAACAATTACGCCGCTTCTGGAACTGTCTATTCTGGTGAAGGGGTCACCCGCTTTAATGAAAGTCAAAACGGCTTCACCTATATTGAATTTAGCTCCCCCTCCGGAACGAAAAGAGGTTATGTCGATACAACGCAATTAGCAGGCAGGAACAGAGGCGTTCTGGCTGAAGTCACTTCCACTCCCGGCGCTGTCTATTGCGGCCCGGATACAACCTATTTCTTAAGCGGGGGGCTCTCACTTGAAGAATTCGTCGTCATCCTGGAAAGAGACATTTCTTCTATTTATCCGACACAATGGTATCACATCGAATACAATACTGCATCAGGACGGAAAAGAGGCTATGTCAGTCAAAATTGCCTGACTGCTGCAGGCTCTCTGAATTCTGTTCCGGCATTGCGAACAGGTACCGGGTTAGCAAAAGCTGTCGGGAACCAAACCGTATATACCGGACCAAATACCAATTTTACAACAATCGGCACAATTTTTGATAACGAAAGAGTAAGCATACTAAGCAGCGCCTCGGTAGAATCAGCCTATGCTTACGTCGAGTACAACACAGGTGGTTCGGCAAGCAAGCGCGGCTATGTATCGACAGGAGTCCTTCAGTCGACTTCAGTGACCCTGCCAACTATTTCCGTTGCCAATGTCGTAGAAGGAAGTTATGGTACCAGCGGCAACAATCGTTCCCTTAACTATTACAAAATTGGCAGCGGCAGCAATGTTCTGGCGGCGGTATTCGCAGTTCACGGATTTGAAGATGCCTGGGCGGCTGACGGCGAGGAGCTGGTCAAAATCGCTAAAACGACGATTGAAGAACTTGCTGCGGAAAACCTCTCCGCATGGACAATCTACGTTATTCCCTGCGCCAATCCGGATGGAATTCTGGACGGTTGGACAAATAACGGTCCTGGCCGGGCAACAGTCAACGCAGGTAAGGATATTAACCGTTCCTTTCCGTATACCAATAATAATGACTTTTATCCCTATACTAACAGCCGGAATTTTAACGGCTCATTGGCACTGGGTTCAGTTGAATCGCTTGCCCTTAGCCAAGCCTTGCTGCAATGGCAAAGCGAAGCCCAAACCATGGTTTTATTGGATGTTCACGGCTGGCTCAATGAATCTCTCGGGGATACTACGATCGGGCAATATTTCCAGACTCAGTTCGGCTCAACTTTTAGTCTTAGCACATTATCTAGTTCCGCCAAAGGCTATGTAAGTCTTTGGGGACAAAATAAAGGCATGCGCGCGGCGTTAATTGAGCTTCCCTTCCCCAGCTCATCACAAGATATCATTGACAGGGATTTTGCCGGGAAATTCGTTTCAGCTACGTGCAATATGCTGAACGCTATCGCTTCAAGTGTGGCCGTCACGGGCGTCACGGTATCTCCCAGCCAAGTAACGCTTGCTTACAATCAGACCCAGCAGCTTACTGCGACCGTGTCCCCGTCCGACGCAGCGAATAAGGCAGTAATATGGTCAAGCAACAATACAAATGTGGCAACAGTGAACAGTACTGGCCTAGTAACCGCAGGCGCAGCTTCAGGAACCGCAACGATCACTGTTCGGACTGTAGACGGCAGTTTTGCAGCAAACTCAATGGTGACCGTTGCCTCAGCATCTATTCCTGTTACAGGTGTAAGCATGAGCCCAACATCTGTCACTTTGGATGCGGGAGATACCCAACAGCTAACAGCTACCGTCGTTCCAGCCAATGCGACTAACAAGGCGGTTACTTGGTCGTCTAGTAATACAAGTATTGCAACTGTCAACAGTAATGGTCTGGTAACTGCACAGGCAACTGGATCAGTAACTATTACCGTAACAACAAATAGCGGAGGATTCACAGCAACAACGGCGATAACCGTATCTAATAATGGAGGCGTCCCTGTAGGATACAAAACCTATAAAGTGGGTGCTACGTTACCAAGCGGCGGTCCATTTGCTGGCTGGGCAGTAACTCAAGGATTTAATGACAAAGAAACAAATAACAAAGGACATCTGGGTTACGATATTGCCCTTGGAAGCACTGGCACCCCTGTAAAGCCCATATTCGGCGGAACTGTAGCATTTGTTCGACCTGATAATTCAACTGCGAACGGGAGAATCGTTGTCATCGAGCATAATTTAACTGGAGTCCGGACATTCTATTCCTCTTACTCACATTTAAACTCTACGAGTGTTAGTGCCGGAGACTCTGTGACAACCAGTACGACAATAGGCACTATGGGCGGTTCTGCAAGTGGCAGTAATTCAGGTGTCCCCATTCACGTGCACCTTTGTACCTATACTAAGAGCAGTTATGCTACTGATCCAATGGGCTATTGCAGCGCTACCGATCCAAACACCGGCTATCACCCGTTAAAGTTTGAACAAGCTGCCGGAAGCTACTACAACGACTATTACTATGGCGGGGATACGAGTAAGTTCCCTCGTTGCGGCGGATGTTGTTTTTATGATCCATTTGGGGTCGTCAGCACCGACGGTCAAATCATTGAAGCTTTTCACCCATAAGAAAGAAATAAACAAAGAACTGGCGAGGCAACTCGCCAGTTCTTTGTTTTGTGTCTTAGTGAAGATAACTTAGTCGATCGGGCTTGTAAGTAACATTTTGGACACATGATCTGTAGTATCAAACTCCAATTTAAATATTAGCCCTCCGTCACTGTACCAAATGTTTTTAAGACCGTTTTCGTCATACCAGATATACCCGGCAACTTCAGTATACACTGCCTTTCCATATAAAGTCTGGATTTTACCGTTATCCCCAGTCTTGCTTTCGTTTTTCTCATCAGGAAACTTGGCGATGGCCGACTCCAATGAATCACCCACTTTAATACCCCTTATGAAACTAAAATCTGGGCGAGTGATTTCTATGCTGCAAAAAGAGTAGCTCTTACCTGCACCTTCAGGATAGTAAAAAGACACTACTGTATCCGCGTATTTGCGTTTCATTGTCACATCGATACGTCCACCTGTTTCTGGCACCATTTCCACATCAACCACAGGGCCGAAAAGCGTATCTGCTTTCTCTATCGTTAAGTCCGAAGTAAAACCGATAATCTCTCTCGTAAAAAATGGCAGTTTGTACATTACCTGCTTCGTTTGGTCTGCAGAAACCTTTTTAAAAGATGTTGACAGCTGGGTTTGCTTCTGCTGGTCATAGGGAAGTAATTGGAGGTTATTATAGGTAATCTGCAGGTATCCATTATTGATGACAAGAGTACCCTCTACGTGCTGAAGCTTATTTGAGGATTCTTTCTCCCCTGCGGAATAGGAGGCTTTGCCATCCGAGTCCTTCTGGGCATACGTACTGAATCCTCCTTGTGTAATTTTTCCTTCTTCATCATATTCCACAACAAAAAGATGGAAATCAAACCCGTTTTCCGTTTCATTATAGACTTGGATTTGAGCAATGTTTCTGTCACCGTATGCATACTGCCAGACTCCTGTGAATTTTTCAACAGGTTCAACTGATTCTGCTGGTACCGTTGGTCCAGATTCCTCGGATGACTCCGATATCGCAGGTGAGTTTGACGGTGACATTGTACCAGGAACGGAGTTGGTGGTTGGGGTACAAGCAGCAAAAAGTAGAATTAAAAGCGCTAAGATCATTATTAGTTGGATAAGGGATTGAGATTGTTTTTTCATTCACCTTTCTTCCTCTCTTAGCTTCTTAAGATTACTCACTTAAAATCACTTTTAGTATACTTTGAACAGACTGAACAATGAAACTTGATTACTTATAATGTTCTTTCTTTTTTTTACCAATTATAAAAAAACACCACCAGTAATTCAAGCAAAAGATTTCATAAGCCGGCTTATTATTATATTAGGAAAGCCTTCATATATTGCAGAACTGTAAAAGCTAAAATTCGTTGTAGTCATTCTACAACACTCATTGATCACGTCCCGGCCAGTTTTTTATTTTGCTGTTTTATATTGACTTGTAAATGACATTGCATTCGCATACGTTCAAATCGAAATTTATAGGTCGATAACCCTTTGTGCCTTATCCTTAACTTTTTGATCATGGGTCACGATAATGACAGTTTTCCCTTCGGCATTCAGCGAAAGTAGAATATCCATAATTATTTGAGCGTTTTTGGCGTCCAGCGATCCTGTTGGTTCATCAGCTAAAACGATATCGCATTTTTTAAGAAATAAACGCGCCAACGCTACGCGTTGCTGCTCCCCGCCGGACAATGTATAAACCTTACTGTTCAGCTTACCTTCTAGCCCGACTCTTTCCAGCACGTCTTCAATCGTATAATTGGTTCGGCTGTCCGGCCTGATCAGCTCAAGGTTCTGTTTAACAGTTTTATTCTCTATCAGTGCAAAATTCTGAAACAGAAAACCGACGACAGAACGGAAATACGCTAATTTTTGCTTATTTGTCGTGTACTCCATTCCGTTAATTCTCAAACTTCCGGCGTCAATGGGCTCGATTAATCCAATCATGTTCAACAGGGTGGTCTTTCCCGTTCCGCTGGCACCGGAAAAGCAAACAAATTCCTGTTCCTTGATCAGAAAACTATAATCTTGAAACAGAGTCAAACCATCAAATTTTTTGGTGATACTAATTCCTTCAATCATAATACCCTTCCTTTTAGAATGGCAGGTACATTGGCTTTTTCCACTGTACTTGCCTTCTTAGCAATAAATATTAACTCAACCGCCAGCAAAATGAGCCCTCCCCAGATGAGATCGGCACCTTCGGCAATCCCTAAAAGCCCTCTAAGCAAAAACGCCAGGATGATGCTCACCAGAAAAACGACTAACGTGATAAGTATCAACCTCTTATTTCTGGCAAAGAGTGAGTATCCAAGTACTTTTTTCAGCGCCAGTTCCATTGCGTTGAACTGATACTCCAGTTTGATAATAAAACTGATCAGCGCGATTTCCAGAGCCAGCAAAAAGATTGATAAAATAACGACTAATTTCACATTGCGTAAGATAATCGCCCAATTATGTTCATAGATATCCAGGGCATTGGATTTGACCCTGATTTGATCAGACAGCTGATACTCCGTGATAAACTGATTGAAGTCCCGCTCGGGGATATTGTACATCGTATCATAGGCATAGTACATATCGTTACCTGCCTGATATTCATCAATTTTTTGAAGCGTATTATTGAAAATTATAATCGGGTTCGCCATTGGTCGGCTTACGTACTTGTTCGGCTGATTATGAATGCCCACTAGACTAACATCGCCGTCATATACTTTGGTCTTAACGCTTGAAAGAACATTTTTTCCAAAAAAAACATCGATCATATCTTTCGCGATAAAATATTCCTGAGAATCCTCCGACATACCGGACGGGATCAGTAAATAATAATCATCGTCGGCACTTTGGACCGCCTCCGCCAAGGCATAGCTCACTTTTGAGATTTCTGCAAACGAATTTTGATTTATTAGGATAACAGGGTACGGGCTGCGGAAATTAGCTGTCAAATCATTGTATTGCAAGGAATATTTTTGAAACCGTTTATAGAATTCTTGATTCATCATGCTTTCATCTGAAATTGTTTTGCCTAAGTGATTATTTACCCTGTAATTCAATTGATAGTAACTATAATCCTTATGTTCGGAAAAAAAATCATGCTGCTTATACATTAGATACCCTTGCGCCAGTACGGCGAAATTACTGGATAGAACAATGAGGGTAAGTACGGTGGTTATGAATTTCAGGATATAGTTGGCTGTAAGAAGTCCACCGCCTGAGCGTCTGGCTGCGATATCTTTTTTAAAGTTAACACGCAAAACGGCCGCATTAATCAAGGTATTAGCAATTATGAACACCAGAAAAGCCAGGGCCAATGCTTTAATTTTAAATAGTACATTGGAATTGGATAATAGGCCTAATATGAACGGCAAACTAAGGAAGGCACTGACCAGGATACCGATATCAGCCAAAGCATTTTTGCCGAAAACGGTTCGAACATCCTCCCCAAGGGTTATCCGCACCATGATCTCCTTCTTCAGGCTGATGATTTCATAAATCGTCAGCAGCAGGATCAAGCCAAAAACGATAGACCAAACCGCCAATAGATTCAGCCAAGTCTCTTTATCGGAACTGAACAATTTAGGGAGTCCGCCTCCGTATTTACCTACCAGGCTCGCTTTAAATAAGCGCATGGCTTTCAGTTGGGATTGATCGCCGATGTAATAACAGTCTTTGAACTTTTCCATCGTCTTAATCTTACTGAAATCCGCATATCTAACTTGTGTTTCTCCCATAAAAAGGCTGTTATGCTTTCCTTCAAGAATACCTTTGATTTGTAATGTTTTCAAAGCGTTGGGCGTGCCGAATACCGTGATCTCTTTGGCGTAGGCCGAGATAATCGTACTGTCCACAAAGAAGAAATCGACATCGTACGTCTTTCCTGCATTGAGAAAATCTTGGATGACTTCTTTTTCCCCGATGGCGGCTTCCCGATTCACAAAATCAAATCCCGACTGGTAATAGGATTCTTGAAAGCCGTCCAAGTAAAGAATGAACAATTCCCCATTAAAAATAAAGCCAATCGTGATTAATAAGTATATGACTATCAGTTTTATTTTCTTCATAATACAGAAAACCCTTCTAGATTAATTGTGGCAAATACGGAGCTGAAAAATGCCTCCATATCGTCATATCGTAATCAAACCTTCAAACTCACTTATATTATATCGAAAGTACATGAGCTTTCAATCTGATTGAATTGAAAGCCCCTGTATTATTCAAATACTATGCTTGTTGGTCAATACTCAATACGCCATACTATAATAATTCACTGTGTTTCCGGAATGTTGTACTTCAAGATCCGATGTATCATTTGCCCATACCCAAGTTCCATAATGAGCCCTATTTCCATTTACAATTTTCGAAGCATGTCTTACTATAAGCATACGCAACATAGAAATTTATTTTCCAGTAGTCACTACAGTTGGATCTCTGATATTTTTTTGATTACTTTTTCAGAGTAATACTCCAATCTCCCTCAAGATAATATTGGAAATTTTCAAGTGTAATATCCAGTGTTGTTTGCTCAGCAGGGAAATTAGGCAAACTGATTACTTCATAACGGGGTTCACCGTATTTATCGCTTTGCTCATACCCGGGATCAACAAATGTTGCTTCTCCATCAATCTGTAATGGAATGGCATTGTATTTCTGATCGCATGACCATGTAAAACCTGACAAACCATTCTTTATTGCCTTGTCAAATTTTTTATCAATAACAATCTGCAGTCCAGTTTTGCTGGGGTTTTCTACGGTTTTTTTACTCCCATCTGAACGTCTTACAACAATGGAATTTTCATTTACCATCCGCTGCAAAGCAACAATATTGACGTTGTAAGTGCCAATACTAACCGGCAGATCGACGGGAGTATTATCCCCTTCCGATGGAATTTCCAACTTTAGATCCACCTTTTTATTCTCATTATCAGCAAGAATTATATAGGGAATTACTGCTTCTAAATCATCCTTTAAACGAGCTTCAAAATAAAATGTATTTTGGGGGACATCTTTATCCTGAGAGGATACAGGAAGATATTTTTTGCCTTGTATGTCGACAAGATAGATATTACCGTAAGTTAATATTTTCTTATTATCGTCACTTAATCCTATCAGTTTGACTTCAAGCAAATTATCTTTATACTGTGTTAAAGCCGCCACACGTATACCATTTTCATAAGATACATTGCCGAAATCCTCAAAATGCTCAACCCCCTCGACCTTCGACATAATGACCGGCACTGTTAGTCCTCCGATTAACAAATTAAAACGATCAACAACACGGCCAAATTGAAAGCTTGCAGAGCCGATCCACTCATAATCAGAAGATCCTTTCTCCCCGTCACCCATGGCATTAAATTCAGTAAGCTTACCCTTATTGCCTTTGCTGTCAGTGACCAATTGAGTATCGTTTTGTTTCCATTCTACAGGAATATTACTTCTGATTACAGCTTTGACAACATTGCCGTCAGTGAAACAGGAGAGAATTTCAATTTTTTGTCCATTTTCAGATTGAAAAATAATACTGCTATCGACTAAAGCATAGGTTTCAGCATCATTACTATCCACAATAACTGCATTTAAACCTGGTATATACTTTTTTAGCGGCTCAAAAGCCTCAGAAATATTACTATGAAATAAAAATACGATGCACATTACTACTGTAGCAAAACTTACAGTACAAATGGCAGCTCGTTTATAACCAGACGAGTAAGATTTGGGAGCCTTGCTCTTGCTGGCCTTTGTCTTAATCCTTTCTTTAAGGGAATCTGTAACTACAATGTGATTAAGTTTATCTTCAATGATTTCATTCAGATTGTCGAACTTGTCCATGATAAGACCACCTTTCCATACTTTGTTTCAATTTTTCTCTGGCCCTGCTTAGTCTCACGGCAACTGTAGATTCTTTCATTTTAAGAATTTCAGCAATCTCATTAATCTTAAATTGCTGATAATAATACAGAAAAATAACTTCTTTATGCTTTGGACTTAAGTTCATGATTTGTTCCAGAATTTCGCCGTTGTCTCTTTCCAAGACTAAAATATTGTTATTACAATTCTTCATTAAATGCTCGTCGATTTTGTCAACCGTGATGACTCTTTTAAACCATGAAGTCCGCAGATAATTTTTACATACATTCATGGCGATACTAATGAGCCAAGTTCTTTCACTTGCTTGTCTATTATAAGTCCCATATTTTCTGTATGCTTTGATAAAAGTATCCTGTAGGGCATCCTCTGCCAGGTGAATGTCTTTTAGATATAACCAGCAGAGACGAAGAATGTCATCACCATATTGATCCATCATTTTTTCTAAATCTGGTATATTTACAGGCACCGCTTAACCCCCTTTCACCTATTAGACACATCTTATTGCCAAAACCTTACATTATTATATATTACTTATAGCTTTTTGATTTGAAATTTAACACGTTGCTCAAAGAAGCTTAAGTGTTTGTAATACAAAAACTTATTCATGAATTTCAAGCACACGTTACCAGCATTTAGAAGAAAAATAAAGCTAAAAATTTAGGGTGCCCTGACTGATGTAGCAATTTTTGCAACACTTTTCGCAGAAAAACGTATATCACTATATTTTCCTGATGTTAAATATTCAAGCTGAGAGGTTCACTGTAACACCTACACGGGGCACGAGGTTATCATAAAAACCACGTCAAGCCTAAGCTCTGGCACTACCGCCTGAAGGCGCTCAGCCCTGCGATGCTCCAAGAGTTCACCAACGACATATACCTGCACGGGTATTTCAAGAACATGCTCGTGAACATCATGGGCATGCTGAACGCGGCGCTCGACTACGCCGTCCATCCCTACGATTCATCAAGGACAATCTGTTCTGTTACATGAACAGGCCTCGCTCGCTACCGAAGCCGATCTGCGGCTTGCAGGGGTTGTCACCCCGCTTCACATGGTTAACGTCGGGGTTTCCAAATTGTACCACATCATCATTTAAAATAGGAATTTTCTCACAAGCAGATTCGACCCAAAAAGTCAAATTGCTCAAAAATAAAAATGCTGCCAATCGTCTGAATAAACGATGAACAGCATCAATTTTTTCTGCCGCTTTACATTTTATATTAGGAAATAAAATAGCCTACATCTCGTACATCTTTTTGCGCAGCGCCTGGATATCTTCACTTTCCAGATATTCGTCGTACGTAATCTGCTTGTCGATGATCCCGTTCGGCGTGATTTCAATGATCCGGTTGGCCACGGTCTGAACAAACTGGTGGTCATGTGACACAAACAGAATCGTCCCCTTATAATTGATCAGCCCGTCGTTCAAGGCAGTGATCGATTCCAGGTCGAGGTGATTGGTCGGTTCGTCAAACAACAGCACATTGGCGCCGGAGAGCATCATCTTCGCCAGCATGCAGCGGACCTTTTCGCCTCCGGAAAGCACTGCTGCTTCCTTCAGCGCTTCTTCGCCGGAGAAAAGCATTCTGCCAAGCCAGCCTCTGACAAAGGTTTCGGTCTGGTCACCGGAATATTGTCTGAGCCAGTCGACAAGGCTCAGATGAACATTGTCAAAATAGGCCGCGTTATCTTTCGGGAAATAGGACTGGGATGTGGTGACGCCCCATTTGAAGTCTCCGCTGTCGGCAGTTGTTTCCCCGATTAATATTTTGAACAAGGTTGTCTTGGGTAGACCGTTAGGACCTACAAACGCAATCTTATCGCCTTTGCTGACAATAAATGAGACGTTATTCAGGATCTTTTCCCCTTCTACTTCTTTGCTGATTCCGTTCACGGCCAGCAAGTCATTCCCTGCTTCCCTGTCCGGTTTAAAATCAACAAACGGATATTTGCGGGATGACGGTCGGATATCCTCCAGAGTCAGTTTTTCCAGAAGCTTTTTACGGGATGTGGCCTGTTTGGACTTGGAAGCATTGGCACTGAACCGCTGGATAAACTCCTGCAATTCTTTTTTCTTGGCTTCCGTCTTTTCATTAGCGTCTCTCATCTGCTTCAACGCCAGCTGGCTTGATTCGTACCAGAAATCATAGTTACCAACATAAAGCTGAATTTTGCCGAAGTCGATATCGGCAATATGCGTGCAGACTTTATTTAAAAAGTGTCTGTCGTGAGAAACGACGATGACGGTGTTCTCAAAGTTATACAGAAAGTTTTCGAGCCAGGTAATGGAGGCAATGTCGAGGTGGTTTGTGGGTTCGTCCAGCAACAGGATATCTGGACTTCCAAATAGGGCCTGGGCCAAAAGGACCCGGATCTTTTCATTGCCGTCGAGTTCCTTCATCTTTTTATCGTGGTACTCTTCGCCAATACCGAGTCCGTTTAAGAGGGTTGCCGCTTCGGATTCGGCTTCCCAACCGTTCATTTCTGCAAATTCCGCTTCCAGCTCGGCGATCTTCATGCCGTCTTCTTCGGAAAAATCGGGTTTGGCATAGAGAACTTCTTTTTCATCCATAACCTCACAGAGCCTTTTGTGGCCCATCATGACGGTTTTTAAGACCTCAACTTCGTCAAATTCAAAGTGGTTCTGCTTTAAGACAGCGATTCTTTCACCGGGGTCAATCGAGACATCTCCTTTATTGGCTTCTATCTCACCGGAGAGAATTTTTAAAAAGGTCGATTTGCCGGAGCCGTTCGCACCGATGAGACCGTAACAGTTCCCGGGGATGAATTTAATATTGACGTTTTCAAATAAAGCACGTCCGCCGTAACGAAGAGATATTCCAGTCGTACTGATCATTTTATTACCATCCTTATTCGTGCAACCAAGTCGCCATTATAATACAATCAAGTAGTCATTATAACATACGTAATCAACGTTTGTCGAAGGATTATAATTTTGCAGCAGCAATTTTTTCAGCAAGGTCGTTCAGATAGATCCAGCGTTCCATCTTGCCGGCAATGGCACATTCCAACGCTTCTTTCTCGGAAAGTAATTCCTGCAATTTGGCATAGTTACTGGTCTCCCGCGAAATGGTTTCATCCAGTGTACGCAAGTTTGCTTCGAGCTGTGCAATCTCTTCTTCGATCTTTCTGTATTCCTGTTCTTCCTTGTAGGTAAACTTCAATTTTTTCCTGGGTTCGGCGGTTTCACCCTGGGGATCACTACAATTAAATTGGTCTGAAATGCCTATGTTGCTTGAAGTGATTATAGTATTTGAAGTACTTGAACCACTTGAAGGACTGTTTCTTTTAGAACTATCTTTTTCTTCTCTGCCCTTATCCGTAATTTGTTCCTGATAATCGGAATAACCGCCGACATATTGCCGCAGTGTCCCGTCTTCCTGGAATTCAAAGATCCGGTCTACGACTTTATCCAGGAAATAACGGTCATGGGAGACGACGACCACAGCACCGTTGAAGTTCTCCAGGTAATCTTCCAAAATGGTCAGCGTCTCTATATCCAGATCATTGGAAGGCTCGTCCAGCAGTAGGATGTTCGGGGCTTTCATCAGCACGCTGAGCAGATAAAGTCGTCTGCGTTCGCCGCCGGAAAGCTTGGCAATGGTATTCCACTGTAAATCAGCTGGAAACAGGAAGCGTTCCAGCATTTGCGTGGCTGTCACTGTTCCGTCCACCGTCTCAATGTTTTCGGCAATACCCCGAATATAGGCGATGACACGCTGAGAGGGGTCCATCTCTTCGCTTTCCTGTGAAAAATAACCGATCCTGACGGTTTCCCCTGTAACGATCGTCCCGCTGTCCGGCTCAACCAGGCCCATGATCATTTTTAACAGCGTCGATTTGCCGCAGCCGTTTTTGCCAACAATGCCGATTCTGGCGTCACGCAGAATGATATGGTCAAAATCCCGGATCAGCATTTTTCCGGTATAGGATTTTGCGATATGGTTCATTTCAATGGTCTTTTTACCAAGGCGTGATGCCACCGAGCTGAGGTTCAGCTTCTCCCCGGCTGTTGGTCTTTCTCTCTCACTTAATTGCTTAAATCGTTCAATCCGTTCTTTGCTTTTCGTCCCTCTGGCTCTGGCGCCGCGGCTGATCCACTCCAGCTCCGTTTTGTAGAGGCTGCTGGTTTTTCTTTCCGTGCTGATTTCCATTTCTTCGCGCTGAGCTTTCAGCTCCAAATACTTGGTATAATTCGCCGGATAGCTATAGAGGTTTCCCCGGCTGATCTCAATCATCCGGTTGGTCACCCGATCGAGGAAATAGCGGTCGTGCGTGATCATAACAATCGCTCCGCTGTATTTGCGCAGATAATTTTCCAGCCAGAGGACCATCTCATTGTCCAAATGGTTGGTCGGTTCATCCAGAATCAAAATTTCGCTCGGTTTGACCAGAGCACGCGCAATCGCAACGCGTTTCTTTTCTCCGCCAGACAAAAAGCTGACATCCATTGAAAAATCCGTAATGCCCAGCCTGGTTAAAATCGACTTTGCTTCATATTCCATCAAGTCCTGGTCTTCGGATGAGGCTCCCAGAAACACCTGTTCCAAAACCGTCAGATGTTCACCGAATATGGGGTTTTGCGGAAGATAACTGATCCTGACGCCGGAAGCCATCGTCACCGTACCGGCATCCGGCGTTTCAATCTCGGCGATGATCTTTAAAAAAGTTGATTTCCCGGTGCCATTAGTCCCGATCACACCGATTTTATCTCCCTCATTTATGAATAGAGACATATCTTTTAAGAGTTTTTTCTCACTATAACTTTTCGTAATCTTTTCTGCCGATAATAGAATCAAATGAAGCACCTCACACTGGCTAAAAATAGTTTCGCATTCTCGCGGTAAAATAACTCCTTGCAAAGGCAGCCAATGTTAAAGATATCATATCGCACCTAAAATTTCTAATAACATTATTCCTGAATTAAAAAATCATAGATTTCCGTGGTTAGATTGGTAAGTGTATGGCCTGCCTCGGGTAGAATATTGATCTTACCCTGCGGAACCAATGTTTCCATCCGCCGAGCAGTCTTCGCCGAATGAAGCATGATATCTTTGCCGCCGACAAATAAAACTACCGGCATCGTCAAGGACTTCAGTTCCTGATCGGGAAAAATGGGTATCATTTCACGGCGAAAGTTGAAACTCTTGCCAATCAGCAATTGATAATCCAGCACGATATCGGGGATAGGCTGATTACCATTCACTTTATAGAAAAGTTTTTTTAGTCCGCGATCTCCAAAACACATATAGAACATCGCTGTAAAAAGGAAAGAACCCTTTTGCGGTCCGACGCCGGATGGGCAAAGCAAAACAAGCTTTTCTACTTTTTCCGGCCGGAAAACAGCATACTTGATCGCGAGCCAGGCACCTAAAGAAATCCCGATTATACTTGCTTTATTGATCGCTAACGCTCCAAAGACATCATCAAGCCACTCCGCATAAGCAGAACTGTCGAAAGGCAGCTGTTCTTCGGCACTTTTCCCAGGTTCCCCTGGAATATCGACGGCCGCGAAAATGCTTCGTATAGGTCGGCATATCACCCAGCCACATCACGGAATTCATCCCGCTGCCATGGAGAAGAATCAGCGGCGGCGCGTTCGGATCGCCTCCTGCTAAAACAAACGTTTTGCCATACCGGGTAGTCAGATGGATCATCTCATATTGCGTTGACCATTGTTCCAATAAAGCATCATATATCCTGAGAACTTCTTTTTTCCCTTCCGGAGTACGGAAGGCCATTCTGTTTTTCATAGCTTTCCCTCCATTCGATATTCATCTGCCATTTTCTTCTTGTCGTGTATTCATTGCTGGAAATCGCTGCCGAGCTTATTCCGGACCGTTTCCAGCCAGCTCAGTTCACTTTCATAGGATGAAATGATATTCTCTTGAATCATCCCCCACATAGTAAGTTCCCTTCTGCTTCTGGCTGGTGAAAACCTGCCTCTGCGGCTTTTCTCTTTTTCCAGGATGATCTGCATTTTTATTTGCTCTTCATATGCCAACAACAAATTTTTCAATTCCTCATCATTCAGGAGATCCGACCAGGCAAGCTGTATCAGAAATGTTTTTTTGATTTCCGCGATTTCCGGCGTTGAAAGCACCCATTTTTTCAATTCTACGATCCCCTCTGCCGTGATCGTATAGATTTTTTTGGCAGGTGAACTTTCCTGCATCTGGATTTCATTGGTCACAAAACCCAGGTTCAGTAGTTCAACCAAGGCTTTATAGATCTGATTGTTATTGCCGGACCAATACATAAACGATGAATCCTGAATAATTTTTTTCAGATCATACCCCGTCAGAGACTGCGTACTGAGAATTCCCAGAATCGCATAATTAATGGACATCATCATGGACATCATTTGTTCGTCTTCACTTCCATTTTAAAAAATACAGTAACATATGTTATTAATAACATATGTTACTGTATTTGTAAAGTGCTATCCCATTTATAAAGAGTTTTAATATCAAATCAGGTCTAATGCCTAATGCTTGTGATGCATATCCGGTGCATGATGATGCGCATGTTGTATGGTTTCATGTTCGTGCGGATGACTGTGCTCCCCTGTCGTAAAATCAGCGTGAACATGGCTATGATGGCCGTCACCATGATGATGGCGATGGTCATGACACAACGCTTCATGACGATGTTGATGGTCATGTTTCTCCCTAGCCGCATAATAGGCCCCGAATATCATTAGAATGGCTGCAATGATAAAATTACTTGTTATGGGTTCTTTGGCGACAATAAAAGATAAGCCAACGCCAATAAACGGTGCAACAGCATAATAGGCGCTTGTTCTAGCCGCCCCGAGGTCTCTCTGGGCTCTGACATAGAAAAGGATACTGAGGCCATAAGCAAAGAATCCCAGTATCAGCGTAAAAAGAATATAGCTGTAATCGGCTGTCATTTGTTTGGTGACAAAGGCAATAAGCAAGGAGCCAGCTCCAGATCCCAATCCTTTAATGACGACAATCTGCATAGGATCTTTCAGCGAAAGCATTTTCGTAAAATTATTCTCTAATCCCCAGCAGAGACAGGCCAGTAATACAAATATTGAGCCTGCGGAGAATGACAGTCCTTGAAGATCTTTTAGTGATAAGAGTATGCTGGAAGCAGTAATGAGAATGATTGCCGTCCAGAGCCTTGGCCCGATTGTCTCCTTAAAGAGCCACAAGGCAAGAAATGCCGTCGCCGCGATTTCAAAATTGCTCAATAGAGATACATTAGCAGCCGCAGTCGTAGTCAATCCGACCAGGAGCAGGATAGGCGCACTCATATCCAAAAGAACCATTCCAATTGTAAAGGGCAGATCCTTCCTGGCAATACCTGCTTCTTTAGATAACGGCTTATTTACTTTAATTATCAATCGCAGCACCAACATGCCGCTCCCTGCACCCAGATAGAGAAGCGCAGCCATCATGATCGGTGATAAATGGGACAATAGCAATTTGGACAATGGCGTGCTTATCCCGAAAAGTGCGGCTGCCAGGAGTGCCTGGAATACTGCAAACTTTTGTTTCTGCATCGAAAACTCCCTGCCTTACCTTGTCATAATCTCCGCGTTACGTGATGACATTTTGAAGTCAGTTAATACAGGTCCGACCTTCTCTGGGCAAGAAGCGGCAATTCACGGCGTACTTTTGTAACTTCAGCCAGGTCCAGATCCTGCATAATAAAACCTTCCCGTTCATCCATTTGCTGCAAGACATTCCCCCATGGTCCGACCATGATCGTGTGCCCCCAGGACGTATATCTGGCTTCCGGATCACGGGCTGGAGCAGCGCCCACCGTAAAAACCTGATTATCCACTGACCGGGTACGGAAAAGGATCTCCCAGTGGGCCGGACCGGTCGTCATATTAAAGGCTCCCGGCACAATAATGATCTTCGCACCCTGATCAACCATAAGCCTCGCCAGTTCCGGAAAGCGTAAGTCATAGCAAATACAGACTCCAATCGTTCCGAATTCCGTGTCAAATACAGTGGCCTTGTTTCCAGGGCTTAAGGTATCCGATTCCCGAAATTGCTGTCCGCCCTCAATCTCGATATCAAAGAGGTGAACTTTGCGGTGTTTGCCTATTTGCCGGCCTTGGCGGTCAAACACGTACGATGTATTATATATCTTGTTCTCCGGATCTCTTTCCGGCATCGAACCTGCAACGAGGTACATTTTATACTGTGCCGCCAGAGATGAAAGCTTCTGCCAGCATGCCCCGCCCTCTTCCTCTGCATAATCAGGAAATAAAGACGTCTGATACGGACAGTTAAACATTTCCGGAAAAATGACCAGATCGACATTCCCTTTAGCCAGGCTGTCCAAATGTTGTTGGAGACGGTTGAAGTTCTCCATTTTGTCTGGAGATACTTGTAACTGAAGCGCTGCAGCTCGAACAATAGACAAGAAGATCCATCCTTTACACGTTTTTTATTCTTATACATTCTCAATTTATCAAGCTGAACAATCATCAAAATAATATAGCACAAAAAAAATCCTAAAATACTTCTATTTAGGATTTTTATCTGCTTACTATCCATTATCATACACGTCCGGAAAAAGTCAACTGGTACCTTGTCAACTCTAACTTTACTTCATCCGGTCCAGCGCTTTCAAGATGCCGTAAATGATGGCCTGAGGCCTCGGTGGGCAGCCAGGGATATAGACATCCACCGGTACAAGTGAATCTATGCCGTTGCTGGTGGCATAGGAATCCTTGAAAATGCCGCCGCTGCAGGCGCAGGCACCTACTGCTACGACCAGTTTTGGATCAGGTGCTGCATGATACGTCTTCACCAGCGCCAGCTGCATATTTCTCGTCGCGGTGCCAGTCACCAAAAGCATATCGGCATGTCTTGGCGACGCCACAAAACTGATCCCGAGCCTTTCAATATCGTTGACAGGATTG
Source organism: Dehalobacter sp. (assembly GCF_030063005.1). Taxonomy (NCBI): domain Bacteria; kingdom Bacillati; phylum Bacillota; class Clostridia; order Eubacteriales; family Desulfitobacteriaceae; genus Dehalobacter; species Dehalobacter sp. Next base: position 53,724 of record NZ_JAPDHR010000026.1, on the reverse strand, counting down.
TTCAGCGCATTTATTTCATAATCACAGCCGTTGCAGGAGCCAGAATCCACCTCTCTGATCTGCAGGCTCCGGCCGAACATTTTTTTAATCTTTGCTTCCAGGTCCATGCAGACCGCTTTGTAGGAGGTGTCAGGCAGGTTGTTTTCATCAATAATCAGCGTTTGATTTTTGACAGCCACTGTTTTATCCACGTGGAGCATTGCTTTATCCTTTTCAGCCAGCTCAAATTGATTGGTGGTCGTTACTGCGCCTGTCGGACAGACTTCTTCACACAGCACACAGAAGATGCACGCGTCATAGTTAATCCCAATGATTCCTGCTTCCTTAGCCATCACGATTGCCTGAGATGGACAGCGCAGGACACATTCCCCGCAAAAATTGCACTTTTCAGGATTGATTTCGGTCTGCCCCAGGAACGGACCTCCACTGGCGGGTACTTTGGGATATTCCTGGGTAAGCCTTGGATATTGAATGATCTTTTTTAGCGTCTTAAACATTTTTCGTCTTCCTTGCTCGTACCGTATATTTTGTTATCTGGGGTATGTCTGCATGCCACAATACCGCTTTCGGCCTTTTGTGCCATGGATGGCACAAAAGGCCGGAAAGTGGTATTGTGGCCCTCAGACCTGCCCTAGATAATGGTTTTTGATATATATAATAGAGGATGTGCCAAGAATCTGTATAGGTAATTTAAGAACGTGGTACTCATACATAGTACGCCGCTTGCTTTAGAGATCGTTCCCTGCGTAGGAAAGGTTAAAGCTTTTATTGATCAGCGGAAAGTCCGGCACAATATTGCCTTTGACGGCATGACAGAGGGCCGGCCAGTTGCAGAAAGACGGCGTCCGTATTTTATAGCGGTACACAGTATTGTTCTCGCCTGTCATCAGCCAGTGGATGTTCTCGCCGCGCGGGGCTTCGGTCAAGCCGAAAGCAAAGCGATACGGTTCAACAGCCTCAACAAGTTCCAGTACTTTCCCTGAAGGCATTTGATTGATCGCTTGGATCATCAGGTTAATGGATTCAAAGCATTCCTCAATTTTGGTATTCAGCCGGCAGTTGATATCGCCGTTGTAATGTTTCGGGATATTAAAATTGAGCTGCGGATAAGCTGCGTACGGGAAAGATTTCCGGACATCATAGCGCAGTCCTGAAGCCCGGCCACCTGGGCCGACCGCGTTTAGATCGGCCGCAATTTCCAGCGTAAGGATACCGGTATTTTCAATCCTGTCAATAAACAAGCTGTTGGCTTTGATAATCTCGACAGTTTCCTCAAGCTCGCGGCGGATTTTATTCAGCTGGCCAATCAGACTGGTTTCCTTTCCTGCCACAAAGTCTTTTCTAATCCCGCCCGGCTTATTGACACTTCGCAGGAAACGCATGCCGCACAGTTCATCAGCTAAGGCGTAGGCCCAGCCTCTGATCATCCGAAACTGGAACGTTGCAAACCCATAAGCAGCGTCAAGACAAACACCGCCGAGATCGCCCAAATGGCTGGTCAGTCTCTCCAGCTCGGCAAAAATGACCCGGGTGTAGGCTGCCCTGATCGGAGCCTCGATTCCGGCAATTTTTTCGATGGCTTGACAGTACGCCAGGGAATTTGCAAAGGTCTCATCTCCGGAAATCCGTTCTGAAATATACAGGCATTTCTCAATGCTTTGCTGTTCGGCCAGTTTCTCTATTCCTTTATGGACAAAGTACAATTGCGCTTCAAGATTAATGATCGGTTCTCCGGCCACACTGAAACGGAAATGGCCCGGTTCAATGATTCCGGCATGGACAGGTCCGACCGGAATTTCATAGACCCCTTCCCCTTCAACTTTGCGAAAGCTGATTTCTTCTGCAGCCCGCTGTGGTCTGTACCCTGCTGGAAAAGCTTTGTGCAGTGGATAAACCCCGTTCGGCCAGTTGCTATGAAAAACCAGTCTTTTGGCATCCGGATGGCCTATTGGGATGATTCCGAATAGATCCTTAATTTCACGCTCATACGTTGCCGCAGCCTGGATGACATGACTGATTGACGGTATTTCCATTTTGTCAGGACTGACCAACGTTTTTATCACCGGAAGCAACGTATCCTGTCTGTCCGCAAAAACGTAATAAACGCCGAAGCAAGAATTCTGGCTTTGCTCATCATTGGCAAACATCAGAACGAGCGGATAACCCAGTTCTTTATTTAAGTAAGCGCATATTCCAGGAATACTTTCCGAAGCTATTTTTAGGTAAAGCTCATGCTCCCGGCCCTTCCTGTTTCTCCCGCCAATATCGGCCAACTCTGCAACGAAGAACTTTTCTGCGATTATTTGTTTTAATTCAGATGCCTTCATCATCTCTACCTCTATTTTCAGCAATATTTCATTGACTAGTACAACGTTCTCAAATTCCCTGCTCAAATAATTCATCCAAGCTTGATTAGCCAAAATTAGGTCTGGGGGTCACAATGTTGCTATCTTTAAACCATTTTGTTCTAACAGGATTTACGAATCCCTTCCTTAGATTGTACCCAGGACAATGCTCTGGGCCTGAATGATCAGCTCCCGGACTGTTTCCGGCAGATAGATCCCGCCGGCTGCAACGGCTGTCAGTAAAACAACCAGGCAGACTGTTCCGGGAATGTTGATTTCTCCTGTCCTAGGATCAGCAGCCTCCGTACTGTCCGGCTGACCATAAAACATTTTAAACAGCGTCACAGCGATTCCGGCAAAGACAGCCGCCAGAAGCAGAATGAACACAATTCCGACCCAGAGGTTTAATTGGTTGAAGATTGCGGCGGTAATGCTGAACTCACTCGCAAATACGCTGAAGGGTGGTGTTCCGGCAATTGCAAACAGACCTAGCAGAAAGACCGTTCCGGAAATAGGCAGCGTTTTCAAAATCCCTTTGATCTTGAAAATCTGTTTGGTGTCATATTTCTGCATGATATTACCGGCAGATAAAAACAGCATGGATTTGGTCAGCGAGTGATTGATCATATGCAGCAACCCGCCAAAAATAGACAGCGGTGTAAAGATCCCGATAGCAACAGCGATAATTCCCATATGTTCAATACTGGAATAAGCCAGAAGCCGTTTATAATCCTTCTGCGTCAGAATAAATACAGCCGCGGTAGCAATCGATAAAATCCCGATCCCGATGAGGAGCCTCCCGGTAAAGCTACTGCTCCCCTGATTGTGATTCACAATGGCCGTCGTCCGGATAATGCCATACATCGCGCTGTTCAAAAGAACACCGGACAGCATGGCACTAATCGGAGAAGGGGCCTGACTATGCGCATCAGGCAGCCAGGTATGCATCGGAGCAAGGCCGGCTTTCGTCCCGAATCCGACCAAAATAAAGATAAACGCCAGGCGCAGAACGGAACTTTTTAAGGATGCCGCGTTGGCGTACAGCGCAGTCCAGTCCAAAAATGAGCCGTTCTCCAATATTCCGGCCGAAGAAAGGTGTAGTAAAATGATGCCGAGTAGGGCAACTGCAATACCGACAGAACAGATAATCACATACTTCCAGGCAGCTTCCAGCGCATAACGATTGTTATAAAAGCCGACTAAAAAGGCCGAGGCCAGCGTTGTCGCTTCAATCGCAATCCACATCAGACCCATGTTTTTGACTGTCAGCGCCAGTACCATCGTAAAAATAAAGGTCACCATCAGCATATAGTACAGCCGGATTTTTTTGGCCGGCAGCTTACCCTGTTTGACTTCTTCCTCAAGATAACCGATCGAAAAGATGGCCGCCATCAAACCTATCATCAGGACAATATCCAGAATCATCATGCTCAGGGCATCGAGATAGAAAAATCCGCCCAGCGAAGAATAAGCAATCGCTCCATACAGTATGACTTTATAGGTCAGGACAGCTGCGATGATCAGCAGCAGCACAGCAGATGAGACGCTGACGAGGTGCAGCAGCCGCTTCGGTTTAAGTATAAAGAGCAGCAGTAAGGCAATGATTGGAATGACCAGAAGTAAAAAGCCCATATCGTTGTATCTTATCCTTTCAGATTATTGAGTTGATCCGTATCAATGGAGTCGAATTGGTCATTAATTCGAAACGTCAGCATACCCATGATCAGAACGAAGGTCACCAGGTCAATGAATATCCCAAGGTCCACAATGAAAGGCATTCCCTGCGTTGCGAGCATGGCCGTGATATACAGACCGTTTTCAATGACCAGAAAGCCAATGATTTGTCCAAGCGCTTTTTTACGGCTGATCATAAAGAAAAGGCCGATCCAGATCACGGAAACCGAGTTGACGAGCTGCATATTGGACATCCCCTGGCTGCTGCCGTCAATCGTTGCCAGCGTGAAGTAAGAAAAAACAACCAGTCCGCAACAGACCAGAACCAGAATTGGAATATTTAAGATAAAGTCTTTTTCAACTTTGTACCTTACAGAGGCATATGTCCTGTTCAGAAGACCTGGAATGTAGATGACTTTCAGAACAACAATCAGGATACAGACAATCAAAATATCCCAGCGTCCTTCGTCCGACAGGCTTCTGACTCCCATGACCCCGGCAGCCAGAGCAATCAGCATGGACTGAATCCGGAAAGACTTGATATAGGAACTGATTCGTTTATTGGCCATAAGCACAAAAGAAGAAAGTAAAATCAGCACAGATAAGGTTTCCAAAAGATTTTCAGACATGATAACCTCCCAGGATAAAGAATTGTAAAATTCCCAGAAAAGCGAGAATAAAAGATAAGGCAGCTAGATTCGGGATACTGAAAAGCTTAAACTTAACTGTATTGACTTCAATCAACGCGATGACCAGCGCCATAAGGGCCACTTTGAGCAAATAAAGCAGAAGTGACAAAATAACAGCGCCGAAGCCCATAAACGGAATCAGCTGGTCATGCGGAATGAAGATATTCACAAACAGGGTGATAAAAACCAACTGTTTCACGGCTGCACCGTATTCCAGTAAAGCCAGGTGCCGGCCTGAATACTCCAGGATCATCGCCTCATGCACCATCGTTAATTCCAGATGGGTGGACGGATCATCGACCGGAATTCTGGATGTCTCCGCAATGATAACGATCAGCAGCGCCAGCCCCACCATCATATAAACCGGATGAGCCAAAGGAAACCCTGTAACCTGTACGGTCTGCATAATGCGAGGCAGTGAAGTGGACCCGGAAAGGAGGCCTACCGTAAACAGGGTCACAAGGATGGATGGTTCAATCAGTGAAGAAATCATGGCCTCCCTGCTGCTTCCCATCCCACCGAAGGTACTCCCCGTATCCAGGGCTGCAGCCATCATAAAAAACCTGCCGAGTGCCAGGATGGAAACGAGCATAATAAAATCACCCGGAATCAGCACCGGTACAATCTTGGTTGACACAGGAACCAGTAGCGCGGCAGTCAGAGCTGTCGCAAAAACGATATACGGAGCTACCTTATAAATCCACGAAGATACCTCTGAAACGACAGAGGTCTTTTGCAGCAGTTTATAAAGATCAAAATACATCTGCAAGACAGGCGCACCTTTGCGCTTTTGGGTCAAAGCTTTGACCTTTTTGATCAGGCCGCTCACAAACGGTGCAGCCAAAAGAGTAACACTCAGTTGAATTAAAATATAGGTGATGCTGTTCATTGCTTCATTTCCTATCCTTCCCGGTGTACAGTCTTTCATTAAACTTCTGCCTCGAATGCAAATCCCTCAGTCAAATTGTTTAAGCCAAACGGTTATAGAGCATCAGTAAGAGAACTGCCGCAAATATATAGATCAAATAACTATGGATGCTGCCGGTTTGAATTTTATACTTTGTTCTTTGGGAAAACTTTTGAAGTCTTTTGATGACAGGATGATAGAGGTAATCTTCAAATATCGAGGCGACCGTCGTCGCATATTCGATTGACTCCGGATAATAGAAGGAGTCCCCCTCTGTCGTAATTTTCCTGGTTGGTCTAAACAGGATCCTGAAAACAATCTTGATCGGTTTGGAAAAACCGGTTGCGCTGTACTGCATGCGGGCATTCAGCGCTTCAAAGCCGCAGTCCCACGTTCCGTATTTCCGCTCGATATATTTACCACCAACGATCCGGATGACCAGAAGTGCCAACAGGATGATTCCGGCCAAGGCCAGGATCAGCGCAACTGGAGATATGCTGCCCGGGGAAACCGTCAGCGGATAATAAACCAGCATAAAGCCTCCCTGAAGCTGACTGAAGACCGAGCCGCCGCCGAGGCTGCCAACGACCGGATCCAGTAGCTTTAAGATCGTTAACGGAAAAAGTCCGATCCCGAGGCAGATCAACGCAAGAATGCCCATACCGATATTCATAGTTTTGGGAACCTCCTGCGCATTCGCGGCTTGTTCGCTTCGCGGAAGGCCTAGAAAGGATATCCCGAACAGCTTCACAAAACAGGCTGCAGCCAAAGCTCCGGTCAAAGCCAGCGCTGCCACGGCGACCGCCGAAAAGAAGTTTAAGCCGAACTGTCCGGGCAGTATATTGGCAAATAAGGACTGATATGTCAGCCATTCACTGATAAAGCCATTAAACGGTACAATGGCCGATATGGCCAAAGAAAAGCATAGGATCATGAAACCGGTAACGGGCATCTTTTTCAGAAGTCCGCCAAGTTTTTCAATATCTTTGGTATGTACAGCATATTGAATTGCTCCGGCTCCGAGAAACAGCCCCCCTTTAAACAGAGTATGGTTGAACGTATGCAGCAACGCTGCTGTTAAGGCCAGGCCGCCGATGAGCAAATGGTTCTGGGCAAAGGCGATATACGAGACCCCTAAGCCAATCAGGATAATCCCGATATTTTCTACGCTGTGAAAGGCCAGCAGTCTTTTAATATTATGTTCCATCAAAGCATAGGCAACCCCAAGTACAGCTGACAGCATGCCCAGAACAAGAATGACAATTCCCCACCAGGTATTCTGCACCCCTAAATAGCAAAGCACAAAACGGATCAGTCCGTAGATGGCCGTCTTGATCATGATTCCCGACATCAGAGCCGAGACATTGCTCGGGGCAGCCGGGTGAGCGTAAGGCAGCCAGATATGCAGCGGGATAACGCCTGCTTTTGTGCCAAAGCCAATCAAAAATAAGATGAAGGCAATGTTTCTGGCCACTTCGGGGATCGCTGCGCCATTTTGAGCTATCGTCAGGTCAAAAGAATGTGTGTAGTGATACATGATCATAAATCCAATTAAAAGACAAGCCGTTGCCAGATGGGTCATTACAATATATAACGTTCCAGCTTGCTGATTTTCTTCTTTTTCCGATTCGAATACCACCAGGAAATAAGACAGCAAAGACATTGCTTCCCAGGAGATATAGAAAAATACGGCATTGGCCGAGGTTAGTACAAAAAACATTGAAATAATAAACATTACATATAGAAAGTTAAACAGGCCGATGTTCCTTTTCCCGTTGTAATGGGAAATATAGCCGATCGAGTAGATCGAAACACAAAAGACCAGGATCGACAGCGCCAGAACAAAGAAAGCAGAAAGATTGTCAATACTGATATTTAGGGTAATGAACGGAATCGCGGATTGTAGCGAAAAAATGTTCAGCGTTCCAACGCCCGAGAAAATCTTTCCGACTGAAGCTGCCGCTGCGGCTGCGGAAGCCAAGATACATAGCGCATTGACAATCACATTGCCGGTATTTTGTTTTTTGACGAAGAGATATCCAAGGGAAATAACAGCTCCGAGCAGATAGCCAAATATTGAGACTAGATATAAATGATGCAGTAAAAGCTCCATGAAACATTCGTCCTCCATATGTGAAATCAACGTTTAACCATTTGAACAGATCCCCCGCCAGAAATTCTCCCAAATCTCCTCAAAATGGACAGTCACATCTTCAGGTTGATAAATGAGGATGCTTGACAGCAGCCCGTGCGTCATGGCCGTATAGGATATTGCCACGGATTCGGGATCCTGGCATCGGATAATCCCTTTATCCATATTGGTTTGAATAATATCTTTAACCATCTGGAACCGCTCTTCTGATAAGCAGTGGATTTTTGCAATCAGCGTTTCAGCGAAAGCTTTAGGTGGAAAAAGCAACAGCCTCTTCCAGAAATACAGTTTGGTCAGCGACTTGTCATAGTAATCGAAAATCATAACAAACATGCTTTTCAGATCATCACAATGCTCGTTGATCTCGAGAAAGTACTGGTTAATTTCCCGATTGATGACCGCATACAATAAATCTTCTTTACTGGAAAAGTGGGCATATATCGATGCTTTTTGGATGCCAACTTCACTGGCAACTTCGGTTAGGGAAAACTCTGTCCCTTTGTCTGCAAACAATCTGAAAGCCGAGTCCATCAGCTTTTGCTTCGTTTCCACCGTCGTGTTCCTCCAAAAAACAAAATGCCTACCTAACGTTAGGTAGCCTCAATAAATTATAGGATTGACCCAATAACTTGTCAAGCTCTTTAGAAAAGTTCATAAAGTATCTTGCGCCGGAAAATAATAGACTTAGATCAAAAAGAAAAAAGTGAGGCGTCACCATTGAAAAAACTCCATTTCAGAAACATAGGGGCCTTCAGTATTTTGCTCTCACTTTTATTATTCTGTTCAGGATGCTGGAGCAATAAGGAAGTCGAAACGCTAGCTTTTGTCACGCTAAGCAGCTTTGATTATACCCAAATTAACGGTCAGGATGTTTGGACTGCGGCCACGCTGATCCTGAAGCCTCAAAGCAGTCAGGGACAGGACCAAGGAAATAAGTCCGGTTCAAACAATAATATGGAACAGCTTATCACCGGTCAGGGACCAACAATGCAGACTGCAATTAGAAATTATTCCGCAAAATTGTCAACTGTCCCTTTTTATGGTTACGCTACAGGCTTTATTCTTGGAGAAGAGGCTGCCAAAGAAAAGGCACCTGAGATTATCGAACATTATGCCCGCTTCCCGCAGACCAGGCCACGCGATATTATTTTGGTGGCCAAAGGTGAAGCCAAGGAAATACTTAAGACGGGAGGCACAATGAACCAGTTGTTTTCTGAGGAGACATCCCAGTTTATCGATTTGAAAGCCACAAACACCGGCAAATCTTACGGTATGTATTTCTATAAGTTTGTATCCTGGCTGACAAGCACTGACCGTGATGCCGTTTTACCACAAATTAAGATTATGCCCTTGGAATCGGATAACAAAGAATCCGAAGCTAATCCCAAAACTGAAGGAAGCATTATCGAAGGCCTGGGTGTTTTTCAGTCTGGCCATTTGGTGGGCTGGCTTGATGAGGAACAAACGCTTGGTTTTCTGCTGCTGACGCAAAAAATAAACAAAGGCCCTATTTCCATCCCCGTTCAGAAGGACGGAACCATGTTTAACTATTTTCTAAGCAGTTCAACGTATAAAGTAAAACCAGTCGTCACCAACGGAGAGATATCTTACCAGGTTACAATTCAGACGAAAGGAGAAATTGATGAAAATAACGGTTTAATGCTGACTAAAGAAGATATTGAACAATTAGAATCTGTTGCTAGTGAAAAAGTAAAAAAAATAGCCACTGCAACAGTTAACCAGGCCAAAACCTACAAGGCTGATTTTTTGGGGTTCTCCGAAAAGCTGCATCATAAAGATCCCAAAACATTTCATGCTTTGGGATCGGAATGGCGGGAAGCTTTTGTGAACGCTAATGTTGAAATTACTGTGAAAGCAAAAATCATTAGCACCGGCAGACTAAAAGAAAAATTAGAAGTGAATCCTCCAAATGAATAAAATTCCTTTTAGAAAAGTTCATATATTTTCCTGTTCTGGGAAATAATATACAAATATTGTTTTAGATAGGATGAGGCCAACAAAAGATGTTTATAAATCGACTGACAAGAACCTTAAAAAGCTGGACAAATAAAGCACCTGAACCCACCGCTGCCCCTGAGCCTCCCAAAAAACAGCCGTTGTCCAGAAATTATGAGGATAACATAAAAAAACTGCAGCAGCTTTTTGCCAATTGTTCGGATGTCCAGTTCCATCCATTTCAAATTAATTTGGAAGAACCGGTAAGGGCTTTCATTATCTATGCCACAACTATCACGGATAATCAAGTGATCAGTGATTCTATACTGAAAACCCTGTTGGAAGAGACGCGCAAACTGCAGCAATTGACGAAGGGAGGCAACGCAAACCTGCTGCAGATCATTCAGGACAGCCTGCTGAATCTTACCGAAACCAGCATGGTTTCTAATCTGGATGAAGTCGAACGAAAAGTGTTTGCAGGCAATGCGGTTCTGATCATCGACGGTTCGTCTTCAGCCCTGGCTGCCGGGGTACGAGGCGGCGAAAATAGGTCCATTGTTGAGTCTGATACCGAACCAGGTGTGCGCGGGCCAAAGGATGGGTTCATTGAGTCCATTGATACAAACATGAGCCTCATCAGAAGACGTTTAAAAACCAGCAGACTTAAGCTGGAAACTTTAGAAGTTGGTGAGCTGACCCATACAAAAATTGCAATCTGCTATATTCAGGGGATCGTGAATGAACAACTGCTGCAGGAAGTGAAGCAGCGGATTGGCAGAATCAAAACGGACAGTATCCTGGAAGGCAGTTACATCGAAGAACTGATTATGGATGAGCAATATTCCCTGTTTCCGCTGGTACAATACACGGAAAGGCCTGATAAGGTCACTGCTTCGCTGTTGGAAGGCAGAATCGCGATTCTGGTAGATAATTCTCCGATGCCACTGCTCATTCCGGCGACATTTGTAACCATGCTGCAGGCAGCCGAGGATTATTATCACGGTTCAGTATTTGCGACGTTTACAAGGATTCTGCGCTTGATTGCCTTAAATTTGGCCTTGTTGCTGCCGTCAGTCACCGTTGCCGTTTTCTCTTTTCACCAGGAATTGTTGCCGACGCATCTCGTCAGTTCTGTGGCAGGAACGAGGCAGGGTTTACCGTTGCCAATTGCTTTGGAGATCCTTGTCATCGAGTTTACATTTGAACTTTTGCGGGAAGCCGGTATCCGGCTGCCGAAAACTATCGGTCAGGCTATCAGCACTGTCGGCGGTCTAGTTATCGGCCAGGCAGCTGTCAATGCAGGCCTGGTCTCCCCAATCTCCGTTATTGTCGTAGCGACCACGGCAATCGCGTCTTTTTCGATTCCAAATTATGATGCCGGCTATGCGCTCAGGATACTGCGGTTTATGTTGATTTTACTGGCCAGCATTCTGGGAGGAGTCGGTATCATGTTCGGCCTGATGATCATCCTGATCCATCTCTGCAGCCTACGTTCTTTCGGTGTCCCCTATTTGATTCCGTTTGCTCCTTTAAGCCTTGGCGAAATCAAGGATATCCTAGTCAGGGCTCCATGGTGGGCTATGTCCAAACGGCCAAAGTCGTTCCGTACGGTGGATCCTATCCGGCAGAAAGACAACCAGGGTCCGTCGAAACCAAAGTATAGGAGGAAAAGGTCATAAATTCAGAAAAGATATCCGGTGTCCAACTTGCTTCTTTGATGTTTATGATTGTCATATCCACTGCGCTCCTGTTAATCCCCGGCATAACAGCGGAAAAAGCCGCAGAATCAGCCTGGCTTTCCGTCCTGATTGCGCTTGCTGTCGGGATCGTTAACCTCATGCTGATTTATTATCTGGGAAAGCGGTTTCCGAAGCTGACGCTGCCCGAATATGCCGAAATCCTGCTCGGCAAAACCCTCGGGAAGGTCCTGACTTTCTGCTATGTATTATTCTTTTTGATCATAAGTATTACGGTATTAAGAGAATTTACTGATTTTTTGAATATGAACCTTATGCCCGAAACTCCGCCTTATGTTTTTCAAACGGGTTTGATGATTGTGGCTGCCTATGCGGTTGTTAAAGGAATCGAAGTGATTGTGCGGGTCAACCAGTTTATTCTGCCTTTGTTTATACTGTCTCTGGCGATCTTGCTGGCGTTAGCCGTCAGAGATATGGATCTGAGCAATCTGCAGCCTTTTCTGGATAAGGGCGTCCTGTCCGTTGTGGATGCTTCCCTTGTTCCTATAGCCTGGTTTGGCCAGATTGTTATACTCGTATTTTTATTTCCAAAAGTAAACCAGGCAGAGGATATTTTAAAAAATGGCATTTTCGGAATTATCGCTGCCGGTATCCTGCTGACTTTCATTACTGTTGCCACCCTTACTGTTTTTGGGCCGGAATATACGGGTGATATGTACTTTGCTTTTCTATATTTAGCTAAATATATCAAATTCATTACAATTCAAAGGCTTGAATTCCTTGTTATATTTATCTGGGTATCCGGTATCGTCGTCAAAGTAGCCGTCATGTATTACCTGGAGACAATGACCTTAGTCCGGATGTTTTCTCTCCAAAGCAAGAAGTATGTTCTCCTGGGGCTTGCTCTACCAAATATTATTCTGCCAAACTTATTATTTGAGAGTCCTGTTGATGTCGGCCATTTTCTTAAGAATATATGGCCATTTATTGGTTTAACGTTTGAGCTGCTGATCCCTGGTCTGCTGTTGCTGCTGACTGTCATCAAAAAGAAAAAAGTGGGGCGTACCATTGAAAAAACTACTGAAAAAACTCCGTTTTAGATACATAGGGACCTTCAGCGTTTTGCTCTTACTTGTATTATTATGTTCAGGATGCTGGAGCAGCAAGGAGGTTGAAACGCTAGCTTTTGTCACGCTAAGCAGCTATGATTATACCCAAATTAATGGTCAGGATGTTTGGACTGCGGCCACGCTGATCCTGAAGCCGCAAGGCAGTCAGGGACAAGATGAAGGAAAGAAGTCCAGTTTGAGCGGCAATGCAGAACAGCTTGTTACCGGTCAGGGACCAACAATGCAGGATGCAATTAGAAATTATTCCGCAAAATTGTCAACCGTCCCTTTTTATGGTTACGCTACAGGCATGATTATTGGGGAAGAGGCCGCCAAAAAAAAGGCACCTGAGATGGTCGAACATCGTGCCCGCTTCCCGCAGACCCGGCCACGCGATATCTTTTTAGTGGCCAAAGGTGAAGCCAAGGAAATACTTAAGACGAGAGGCACGATGAACCAGTTGTTTTCTGCGGAGGTATCCCAGTTTATCGATTTAAAAGCCACAAACATCGGCAAATCTTATGGTATGTATTTCTATAAGTTTGTATCCTGGCTGACAAGCAATGACCGTGATGCCGTTTTACCACAAATTAAGATTATACCCTTGGAATCGGATAACAAAGAATCCGGAGATAATCCCAAAACTGAAGGAAGCATTATTGAAGGCCTGGGTGTTTTTCAGGCTGGCCATTTGGTGGGCTGGCTTGATCAGGAACAAACCCTTGGTTTTCTGCTGCTGACGCAAAAAATTAACAAAGGCCCGATTTCCATCCCCGTTCAGAAGGACGGAACCATGTTTAACTATTTTCTAAGCAGTTCAACGTATAAAGTAAAACCAGTTGTCTCCAACGAAGAAATATCTTATCAGGTTACAATTCAGACGAAAGGAGAAATCGATGAAAATAACAGTTTAAGGCTAACTAAAGAAGATATTGAGCAATTAGAACCTGTCATTAGTGAGAAACTAAAAAAAGTAGCCACCGCAACAGTTAACCAGGCCAAAACCTACAAGGCTGATTTTTTGGGTTTCTCCGAAAAGCTGCATCACAAAGATCCCAAAACATTTCATGCTTTGGGATCGGAATGGCGGGAAGCTTTTGTGAACGCTCAAGTTGAAATTAATGTGAAAGCAAAAATCATTAGCACCGGCAGACTAAAAGAAAAATTAGAAGTGAATCCTCAGAATGAATGAAATCCACATCAGACAAATTCGCGCAGGACACCGGCAAGGCTTTGCAGTCCTTCTTCAATTTTATCGTCAGGCATATTCGAAAAATTGATCCGGAAAGTATTTTCCCTGCCGCCGTTCGGGAAGAATGAACCGCCGGGTACAAACGCGACGTTCTGTTCCAGGCTTTTGATCAGCACATCCCTGGCATTGATATCCGTCGGAAGCTCAATCCAGGCAAAGAGCCCTCCTTTGGGTCTGGTAAAGGTGACTCCCTCGGGGAAATGATCCTCCATCAATTTTATCGTCAGATTGCGGCGTCTTTTATAGACTTTGCGAATTTTTTCAATATGTTCATCGATATTATATAATTCAAGGTATTTGGCAATTTCTCTCTGCGCCAGGGTGTTGCACTGCAAATCCGTTCCCTGTTTTACAAGGACATATTTTTCAACAACCTTCTGATCACCGGCAACCCAGCCGATCCGGTAACCCGGGCAGAATATTTTGGAGAACGTTCCGAGGCTTAAAACACAGCCCTCGTGATCAAAAGCCTGCAGGGACGGAAGCGGTTCATCCTCAAAACGCAATTCACCATAAGGATTATCTTCAATGATCATAACCTGATGTTTTCTGGCCGCCTTAACCAAATGTTCCCTTCTGGAAAGACTCCAGGTCCTGCCTGTCGGGTTTTGAAAGTCGGGAATCACATAAATGAGTTTAACATTGGACGTACTGTCCAGTATCCTGTCCAGTTCCGCAGGGATCATGCCATCCTCATCCGTCGGCACTTCTTTGAATTCGCAGCCATAAGCTTTGAACGCACTGATAGCAGCAAGATACGTCGGACTTTCGCACAGCACGACATCTCCTTCATCAAGAAAGACCTTTCCGGAAAGATCCAGGGCCTGTTGTGAACCGTGGGTCAAAAGGATATTATCCGGCTCAAATTTGGTGCCCAGCCGGTTATTCATACGTGCTGCAATCCATTTCCGCAAAGGAAGATAGCCTTCAGTGGTCGTATACTGTAAAGCTTCCGTCCCTTCTTCTTCCAGCACGATCCTGCTGACTTCCATGATTTCGTCGAGTGGAAACAGCTCCGGTGCCGGGAGTCCGCCTGCAAAGGAGATTATTTCCGGATTTTCCGTGACTTTTAGTATTTCCCTGATTTCTGAGGCTTTTAAATGACTGATTCTTTTTGCATAGTTGTATTCCATGACGCTCTCTTTTTCCTGCCTTTTCGCACAAATTCACATATTTATTAGTATCCCACATTTGATAGGAAGATTAAAGTCCTAATCTAGTAGATCGATTCGTAAATCCCATAACAACAAAGGTACCTTGGTTTGCCCGGATTAGCCTCCAGCTTTTGTAAATTAATTTTGCGAGAGAAAAATGTTATAATAAGTAGCGAGGTGATAGGAATGCAGATTCTTAAAAATGACTGGCATGATTTGCTTCATGCCGAATTCGATAAAGAATACTATCAGAAGCTTCGGAAGTTTCTAATCGATGAGTACCGATCCCGAACCATCTACCCGGACAAATTCGACATCTACAATGCCTTGCATTATACGGCGTATCAGGATGTAAAAGTGGTCATTCTGGGCCAGGATCCTTATCATGGCCCTCAACAAGCCCATGGTTTAAGCTTTTCTGTCCAGCCTGGTGTCCAGGCCCCGCCGTCCCTGATGAATATCTTTAAGGAACTGCACGATGATTTGGGATGTTATATTCCAAACAACGGTTATTTAAAGAAATGGGCCGACCAGGGCGTCTTGCTGCTCAATGCTTCGCTGACCGTCCGGTCCGGCCAGGCCAATTCCCACAGTAGCATAGGCTGGTCCAAGTTTACCGATAAAATCATCGAGCTCTTAAATGAGCGGGAAGACCCTGTTGTTTTTATTCTCTGGGGAAAAAATGCCCAGTCGAAACTGAGCATTCTCAATCCATCCAGGCATTGTATCATCAAATCTGTTCATCCCAGTCCGCTGTCTGCCCATGCCGGTTTCTTCGGCAGCAGACCGTTTTCCAAAGCCAATCAATTTTTGGTCTCGATTGGCAAGAAGCCAATTGACTGGCAAATAGAAAATCTGCCTGCCTCATCTACCACATTAGCCGGATCGCATCGTCCGTGATTTGGACTGCGCCTTCTTTGAGCAGCCTGCCTAACGCCCGCTTGAAAGCGGATTTGCTCATTTGCAGTTCCGACTTGATTTTTTCAGGAGAACTGCTGTCATTGAGCTTAAGCACACCGCCGTTTGCTTTTAACTTCTCTAAAATGACCCGGGCATCCGTCTCTATTTGCTGCGCGATCTCTTGTCTTAAACTTAATTCCAGCTTGCCATCCTGTCTTACCTTCTTGATTCGGATGTTGACCTTATCACCGATCGCGATGCTGCCACACAATTCCTTATTTGGAATCATACCGTGATATTGATTATCCACGGCGACAAACGCACCAAACTCAGGATTAAAGTTATAGACAGTGCCATGGGCATTGTCATTTTCTTTATAAGGAGAGTTTATTTTGAGCAAATCATATATTTTCATTGTAGCATATAATTGATGGCTGTTATTGAGCGCTAATCCCACCAGGTAGGTACCGCCTTTTTTGACCTCACTGACTTGCTCTTTAAGCGGCAGCAATAAGTCTTTCTCCAAACCCCAGTCTAAAAAAGCGCCAAATTCTGTCGTATCGACGACAGTTAAAGCAGCCGTTTCACCAAGTACCAGCCTTGGTTTTTTTATGGAGGCCATGATCCTTTCTTTCGTATCCTTATACACAAATACTTCGATTTTATCACCTATTCTGATATCCTTTGGAGCCAGGCTTATCGGTAATAATACACTATTTTGCGTATCGTTCTTTGCATTCAGGATATACCAATTTTGAGATGTTTTCACGACTTTTAATTCCTGCATTTTGCCATATTCAATCATCCAAATTTCCTCTTTATTTCATATATCTGATATCAGCTCTTAGTATTTCCTATTATATCTTTATTTAGAAGATTGTACTACTATCGGTCATTTTTATACTAAAATCCAGGAAATCATACGATCTTTGACTCCCTGGATCAAACGATATCCAAGTCTTGATTCGCAGTTAATTCACAAGTTCAAATTCACTATTATGCCGATTGTAGCGGAAGACCTCACCCGTTTCAATAATATAGTACCAGCCTTCGATTGTCAGCGTCTGATTCAGGACTCTTTCCTTGATAAACGGATATGTTAACAAATGTTTGAGCTGCTCCACAATGTTGATTTGTTCAGTCATCCATTCCCTTTTCGCCATTTCCGATTCTGGAATATTCATTGCTGTGATCTTTTCTTTAACATTCCCTGCCAATTCCAGCCATTTTCGGGTGTGCGGAATCGATTGCATTTCTTTCTCCGAGGCATATAGCGATTTGCACCCTCCGCAATTGGAATGGCCGCAGACTACGATATGCTGAATGCCAAGAATATTGACGGCATATTCAATTGCAGAAGTCGTGGCCAAATACTCTTCTATATTACGGTAAGGCGGTACAATGTTGGCGATATTCCGGATAACAAACAGTTCTCCGGGTAAAGTTCCGGTGATTAAATTGGGTACCAGTCTCGAATCCGAACAGCCGATGAATAACGTATGCGGGCTTTGAGAATTCCCTAATTCTTCAAAAAGCTGCCTGTGCTCCTGGAAATCCGTTTCTTTAAATTGAATAAGGCCCTGCAGTAATTTCTCCATATTTTACATCCTTGCTTCTTTTTATACCTCGATAATGTCCGTTCCTCCGCCCGTGAGACATCTGCCGCCGGCAGCACTTACCACATAGGTGTCTTCCACGCCCACCATGCCAATGTTGGGCAGACCCTTTTTCGGTTCGAGCGCGATGACCATATTCTCAGTGAGTTCCGCTAGAAAACCATTCGTAATCACAGGCAGTTCATCGACATGAAGCCCAACGCCGTGTCCGAGAAACTTAACTTGCCGTTCCCCATACCCCATAAAGTTCCGTCTGAAGTCTTCACTGAGCGTGCTCATTACCGATTGATAGATTTCCGACGGTATCGCCCCTGGAATCAGTTTTTCTGCCAGACGCTGCTCAATTTCCATACAGGCGCGATGCGCCTTCACAACATCGGCATCAGGCTTGGCTCCAAAAATATAGACCTGGGTTTTATCGGAATGATAGCCATTGCAGCCAAAACCGACATCGACAAAAACCAAATCCCCTTTTTTCAGCTTTCTTTCCCGGCTGCCTAACAAAGGAACGGCAGGACACATACCATAGGCCCCACCGGGGCCGTCAAAGCTGGTTGGGTAAAGAGAGCTTTCGCCAAAACCAATCTGTCCGGCAACCATTTCCGTCTGAAACATGGAAAAACGGCTGACACCATGATGTCCAATCTTGATCATGGCGGCATAAAGTTCCGCTACAAAATCAGCCTCGCTCATACCTTCCCTGAGCAGCGGCGGAACAAGTTCTCGCAGCAGCCTGCAATGGTTTTTTCCTGCTTGTTCCACCCATTCCAGCTCGTACGGCGATTTGACCGCTCTGACCGACAGCACCGGCTTGTCTACTGAATGAATGCTTGTCATCGTGAAGTACTTCTTCAGCCGCTGCAGCATGGCGAGCGGCACAATCTCTGTTTCAAGATACGTATTCCCTAGCCCAGGTCCGATCATCCCGGCCGCATCACGGTAACTTTCCATCGGATAGATCGTTGTCAGAGGCGATTCAGCTTTGGCGCGATCATAACTTCGGCGCACAAAATAGTGCCGGGTCCGGTCTTTTTGAATTACAAGCATGCCGTCCTGCATTGTTCCTGTAAAATAATACTGATTCACTTTACCAAGTATAAGGATAGCATCCCATTCAAGATAGGTCTGATCCATGAGGTCGCACAAGTGATTCAGTCTCCGGTCAAGCTCGTTTATCATAAGTGTCATAGACAGTTCCTCCGTTAGACAATGTATCGCGTACTTCTCTAGAGTTTACCATACTTTGCGTTTTTTCAAAATGGTGCAATTCCCTGACTTTGAAGTTTTACATTTTCTTGACAAAAAGTTAATTTCAAGCTAAGATTTAAGCAATATTTGATACTGTTAAACCGCAGAATGAGAGTAGTAACATGATGTTTGCTGTTTCAAGAGAGCCGCAGCCGGTGGAAAAGCGGTAACAGCACTGATGTGAATGGACTCATGAGGGCCGTGCAGAGATTACAAAGAATGATTGATGTAAGCGTATGCAGGCCGGGAACTCCGCCCGTTATGAATGGAGCGTATGTCCGTCATACGTTTTAAGCGGCGTGTAAACGCAAGTTGGGTGGTACCGCAGAGATCAAAGTCTTTGTCCGATAGTTTGGACAAGGCTTTTTTTTAATAGATTTTCGTTTATTCAACGAAGATTAATCAAAAGATAGTTAATAATAATCTGGAAAGGAATGAAGACCATGACAAGCATACCTTACAAAATCTATTTACCTGAAGAAGAGATGCCCAAGTACTGGTATAATGTAAAAGCTGTTATGAAAGAGCTCCCGCCGCCCTTTATTCATCCGGGCACGATGAAGCCCTGCACCGCAGATGATCTGCGGCCGATCTTCTGTGACGAACTGATTGAACAGGAACTGAACAACACGGACGAATATATCGAAATTCCTGAGGAAGTTCGTGAATACTACAGGATGTACCGTCCTTCCCCGCTCGTGAGAGCCTATAATCTCGAAAAGCTGCTGGATACACCAGCAGAGATCTATTTCAAATTTGAAGGCACGAATACTTCAGGTTCCCACAAATTAAACTCTGCAGCTGCCCAGGTTTATTATGCCAAAAAACAGGGTCTATCTTCGCTGACAACGGAAACCGGTGCAGGACAATGGGGTACGGCCTTATCGATGGCCTGTGCGTTTTATGATATTCCATTAACGGTCTATATGGTGAAGGTGTCTGCAGAACAGAAGCCTTACCGGAAAGCCGTCATTGAAACCTATGGCGGAAAAGTCATTCCATCTCCTTCCGACACGACGGAAATCGGCCGGAAGATTCTGGCTGAAAACCCCGGCACAGGTGGTTCTCTTGGCTGCGCGATTTCGGAAGCGATTGAAACATCTGTCAAAACCGAAAACTGCCGTTATGTACTTGGCAGCGTACTCGACCATGTCCTGCTGCACCAGTCCGTGATCGGCGAAGAAACCAAGCTTGCCTGTGACAAGTACGACATTGAGCCTGAAATGATTATTGGCTGTATCGGCGGCGGTTCGAACTTTGGCGGTCTGGTTGCACCTTTCATGGGTGACAAGATCCGCGGCAAAAACAATATCGAGTTTATTGGTGTTGAACCGGCCTCCTGCCCTTCTCTGACCCGCGGCAAATATGCGTTTGATTTTGGGGATACAGGAAAAACGACGCCCCTGATCAAAATGTATACGCTCGGATCAGGGTTCATTCCCTCTCCGAATCACGCCGGAGGCCTCAGGTATCACGGTATGAGCGGAATCGTTTCCAAACTGTACAATGACGGCTATATGACAGCCCGGGCAGTTGAACAGTCCAAGGTATTTGAAGCAGCTACAGCCTTTGCGCGCTGTGAAGGCATCCTGCCTGCTCCAGAATCCGCACATGCTTTGCGGGTTGCAATGGATGAAGCGCTCAAGTGCAAGGAAACCGGTCAAAAGAAGACCATCCTGTTTGGCCTGACTGGCACCGGATATTTTGATATGGCTGCTTATATGAGCTATAACGCCGGCACAATGACAGACTATATTCCGACCGATGCTGATCTGGAAAAAGGCTTTGCTACGCTGCCAAAAGTGGATCTATAGAATCAGCATTCCTAACAGACTTCGTGATAAGGGAATGTATCTAAACACAGCCTATGAAGGGCGCTTCAAATATAAATTGAGGCGTCCTTCCTTTATATCTCTTGGGCGTTGTAGCTTTGCACAGCGTTATAAAATTTTCGTTCCGAGGCAGGATATTTAAATTATGTGTCGAAATATTACAAAATTGCGTATTATAATATGAACTAAATAAAGAGCTGAATCCAGGCCAGCCTGGAGCGGGGGAACTTCTTTTTCTGGGGTGAATCGCATTTTGCGTAGGGCCTATACCTTTGGTCCGAATCCGTCAACTAACCTCGTAAGCAAAGAAAGGTGAAAATTTGATGCATTTTAAGCAGATCATTTGCGTTACCTTGGCCTGCCTTAAAAAAATATCATGGAAATCACCGCGCCTGCTCGGTGGTTTATTTATTACTATGATATTAATCGGGTCGTTTGCCTGTTACCTTGCCGCTCCAATGAATGCCATCGCTGTCTCAGTCAACGGGAAACAACTTGGACTCGTCTTTAACCAGAATACCGCAGATACACTTATGGCGTCTGCAGCCAAAGAAAAACCTTACGAGATGGCCTATACCAATATCACCGTCAGCAATGCCGATTATCTTCGTTCTGCGCTGCGGCCAAACAATGTTGAAGAAAAAATTAATCAACCCTACGATGCCTATCAGTTCGCCATTAATGGTACTGTGATTGCCGTTTTGCCGGACGCGGAAGATATTGATCAGGTCTTAAAAGAATTTCTGGCGTATTACGTGAAACCCACGAAAGATAATGTCGTGACTTCCGTTAAGATCGCCGAAGACGTCATATCCTCCAAAACAACGGCCGGGCTTTCTCAAATTCAATCACCTGAACAGGTTTTGAAATCTCTGATTGACCATAACTCCCTTACGGTCATCTGTCAGGGAAAATATACGGAAACGCAGAAAATCCAATATGATACCATCACCAAGAAGGATTATAAGCTCGGCTTTGGTAAAAATGAAGTGATTACGGCAGGCAGTAACGGATTGAAGTCCGTAACCTATTCTTATGTCCAGAGTAACGGCAAGTATTCGGAAAAGCAGGTTGTCAAGGAAACGATTCTCCAGGACGCTGTGACTGAAGTCATTGCCGAAGGCCCGACTGCCAAGCCGATCCTGGTTGCTTCCAGATCCAATAGCTATTCAAATGTTGTCGATTATGCACTGGGTTATGTCGGATGCCCGTATGTTTATGGCGGAATAAGTCCCGGCGGGTTTGACTGTTCCGGATTTACCCGCTATGTATACGCTGCGGCCGGTGTCTCCCTTCCCCATTCCTCTTTCGCGCAGTATGCTTCCGGTACCCCGGTTGGCAGGGATGAGCTGCAGCCGGGAGACCTTGTCTTTTTCTCGACCTATGCCCGGGGCGCCTCACACGTCGGTATTTATATTGGCGGAGGACAATATGTACACGCCTTTAATTATTCAACCGGCGTTGTCGTATCCAATCTAAGCGCGCATTCGTCCAGTTATCTTGGTGCCCGCAGATATTAACAACTTTGCTGGCAAGAGTTATCAAAACGAACACGATGATGCTAATAGTTTACTTTTAGCATCATTTTTATTTGCGAATCTCTTCCTAATCTCAGCTGATCGTAACCGGCATTGCCAGATTGACACTCTCTGTCATAACCGAGCTGTTTGCATTAAAAAATTGAATTTTTTTTTCCAATCCAGTATATTTATACGGGTAAGCAGCAAATTCATTGGTTATTATCATAGAACATATGAATGATCCTATTTAAAAATGGAGGGAAGAAAGAATGGATACGATTGCTTTAATCATTGCTGTTGTTCTCTTTATTGCGGGTATTGTTGGAACTGTTCTTCCCGTTTTGCCCGGCGTCATTTTAATCTATGCAGGAATGCTGGTGTATGGCTTCATGACAGGCTTCGCAACGTTAAATACCTACTTTTTCATCCTGCAGGCCCTGGTCATAATCCTGCTGTTCTTTGTGGATTATTTTGCCTCGGCTATCGGAACGAAACGCTTCGGCGGAAGCAAGCAGGCAGCCTGGGGCGCAGTGATCGGCACCATTCTGGGTTTGATCGTTCTTGGACCGCTTGGTATCATTCTCGGTCCGTTTTTGGGGGCGATTGCAGCCGAACTGATCCGTGGTACGGAATTAAAGAAGACAATCCAAATTGGTTTAGGTACACTGCTCGGTGTCCTTGGCGGTACTGCTGTCAAGATCGGTGCCGAAATCATTATGATTGTCTATTTTTTCGTGCGCATCTATTAATGACTTTGCATAAATATTCTATAGAAAGCACATTTCCCCTTTGATTTCTGACAGAAATATTAATTTCATTGTTTTCATAGAATGGAATTTATCCACCTGATTTTTTAATTTTAATGAAATATGCTATACTGTTCCGAGAAAAGAGTAAGATTCCTGCAAGTATTTGCAGGCTTTATTTTTAGAAAGCGTGGCTCTGCAGCATGAATATCCTGAACCGTTTTGTTCGTTATTATAAGCCTTACCGCCTGTTGTTTTATACGGATATGCTTTGTGCAGTGATTGTCTCCGTCGTCGATCTGTCCTTCCCTCAAATCCTAAATCACTTAAGCAAAAATGTTTTTACACAAGGCAGAGAAGTGATCCTGCACAGTATCAGCTTTTTCGGCGCAGCATTGCTGACACTCTACATAATCCGCTACTTTTGCCAGTATTTTATCACTTGCTGGGGCCATATCATGGGAGCCCGGATGGAAGCCGACATGCGCAGAGATTTATTCACGCACTTTCAGCGTCTGTCTTTCTCTTACTACGACCAAAACAATACCGGTGAGCTGATGTCCAGACTCGTCAATGACCTTTTTGACATTTCCGAACTGGCGCATCACGGACCGGAGAATATCTTTATTTCCTTCCTGAAAATCATAGGGTCATTTGTTTTGCTGATGCTGCTGAATGTGCCAATGACTCTTATCCTGCTCGCTGTCACAGCAATTATGGTGATTTTCAGTATTCAGCGTAACCTCAAGATGAAAGCGGTCTTCCTGGATAACCGAGTCAAAATTGCCAAAGTCAACACAAGCCTTCAGGATAGTCTGGCCGGAATCCGGGTGGTCAAATCCTTTGCCAACGAAGAAGCAGAAAAAATGAAATTCTGGAAAAGTAATCAGGACTTTCTGGCATCCAAAGCCAGCAGCTATAAAATAATGGGAGGTTATTTTGCCTGGAATTCCTTCTTTTCCGGGCTGCTTTATATAGTTGTCATTATCTCCGGCGGCCTGTCCATTGCCGGTGGATCACTAACGCTTACGGAACTTGTCATTTACCTGCTTTACATCAATATCTTTGTTCAACCATTGGAAGTACTGATTAATTTTACCGAACAGTTTCAAAAGGGTTTTGCCGGGTTTAAACGCTTTGAGGAAATTATGGAGACAAAACCTGATATTATGGAAAAACCAAACGCCCTGCCTCTGGAAAATGTCAAAGGTGAAATAGAATTTTCCAATGTTTCTTTTCGATACAACCTCGATGATGATGTCCTCCAGAATGTCAGCATCCGAATTCCTACCGGAAGGAAAGTTGCTCTGGTCGGTCCCTCTGGCGGCGGAAAAACAACACTGTGCTCCCTACTCCCCCGTTTCTATGACGTTACCGAAGGAACCATTACGATTGACGGTAACGATATCCGGGATATCACGCTGGAATCCTTAAGAAATGCGATCGGGATCGTGCAGCAGGATGTCTATATGTTCAGCGGTACGATCAAGGAGAATATTGCCTACGGCAAAGCGAATGCCTCCGACCAGGAAATCATCGAGGCTGCCCGCAGTGCCAACATTCATGAATTCATCATGTCTTTGGGACTTGGTTATGACACGTTCGTCGGTGAACGGGGCGTCCGGCTTTCGGGAGGACAAAAACAGCGACTTTCGATAGCAAGGGTATTTTTGAAGAACCCGCCGATATTAATCCTGGATGAAGCGACTTCGGCACTGGATAATGAAAGTGAACGCTATATTCAGGAGTCTCTGTCCAAGCTATCGCATAACCGGACGACGATTATTATTGCCCATCGTCTGAGTACCATTAAAAATGCTGACGAAATCATTGTCATTACAGATGAGGGCATTCAAGAAAGAGGCACTCACCGCCAGTTGATTAATCTTGACGGGATCTATGCCCGGTATTACAACATGCAGTTTGAGGGAATCGATACACAAGTACGTCAGCCGGAGTAAAGCAGATCAACGCAAACGTATTCAAAGTAATTATTGTCCATAAGCACTAATGATCGGTATTATTTTGCCGAAAATTTTTTGCAGAAAAATTTAACTTAATAATATTTTTGTTATTTGACAAAAATAAGTTAGGTCATAATTGCTTATGGAGGTAAAGATAAAATGGATGAAAAAAACAAGACCATCTTAGCTTCTGCCAAAAAAGATATGGAAGTTAGTGAGGAAATCGGCGATCTGAGAAGCCAGTTATCCGCAATGGAAAACACCATGAATCAGTTGAAACAAGTATCATTCAGTAACTTTTCTTCTCAGGGTAGTACAGTAAATCAGAACGAAATCATTCAGCAGAGCCAGCAGGCAGCCAATCAGCTTCAGCAGCAAATTCAGGGCTTCCGCAACCAGACCCAGCAGCAGAAACAGCAGGCAGATCAACAGCTGCGACAAGCTATCCAAACGGCGATGACCGCTTTGACACAGGCCAATCAGCAGATCCAGGCTCACCAAGTACTGGAACAGATGGGTCAACTTATTGATCAGACTCAGGGCCAGTTATTTCAGATGAGCCAGCAGGGCCAAAGCCAGCAGCCTTCTCAGTATGGGCAAAGCATTCAGGGTCAGGGTATGCAGGGACAGAGCAGACCGAGTCATTAATCTCAATTTATCAATACCCAGTATTTGCATACTGGGTATTTTTACATATTATATCCATATATTGGTATTCTATTAAGGAGGAAAGAAGATGTTATTATTTAACAGAAATGCCTCATACTCTTATTATCAAAGTATGCAGCAATCAACCTGGGATAAATCAATAACCGATACTGGGACATCAGCGGCGACATCAATAGAGACTGAGACTGAGACTGAAACTAGAACAAAGACTGAAGCTGATTCAGCACTTGCAACAGAAGAAAATAAATCTCATACCGGGTCTGTCTCCGTTGGTACCGGTAACGAAGATCTTGATGAAATCATTGAAATTGCCGGTTATTCCTATGATGCGCGACAGGATATTTTTATCTCGAATATGAAGCCCTGGCAAAGGTATATCGGTTACTGCCGGCTTTTTGATGAGGCTGCCGCACCGCTTGGCATGATCATCGACTGTGAACCCATAACCTTTGATTACCTCAACGAAAAGTGGATGGTTGGCCTTTGGAAAGGTCAGTATGATTTGGTCAACGGCGGTGAAATCGGCCTGTATAAGTCAAACGGTCTTGTTTACCAGTCCGTCAACGATAAGGAGCTTCTGGACATGTCGTATACCATCAAGAAGAATGGAAAAAAACTTTTCTCCAGAAAAGCAAAACATTGGTGGCTGACCGGTTTCAAACTCGGAGAATTTGCTGAGCCGAATGAGCTGACGATGGATATCTGCCTCACGTTGAAAGACGTTAATATGAGGAATGCTTTTCTTGCAGGAATGCGTAAAGTCGGCTACAACGAGCACGAATTAGCCGTAGAGGATAACAGCGTAAGCTTCACGTTCGATATCCCCAAGACGGCCCAGCCCTGGACCCGCACACGATTGACTGATCAGTTGATCCAGCGCAAAAATAAATTCTTATGTGAAAAATATCAGGAAATAACCGGCTCTGAGGGTACCGTCCAGGAACGGCTCAAATTGTTGGAAAAACAAGATCCCGGAATGTACAAGAAAGTGAAAAAAATTGGCAAACGCACCCCTTCCCTGGAAGCCTGGATGGAAGTATTGATGACAGCTCTGATTATTATCATCTTTTTAAGAGTCAATACAGTCAGATTACAACGTTTAAGTATTGAATCCTAAAATTCTATTCATTAAAAATTTTATTTGTCACGGACAAACCTGTTCCAGAGTTTGTCCTTTTTACATAAAATATTATTGTCAAATATTCTAAAAATTAAATCTGTTAAGGGGCGAATCCAATGTTATTTCACAAATCCAACGCTTTCATTCGCTATCCTATTCAAACCGGAATCTCCAATCCTGAAATTATGGAACGTCTTGCGGTTCCCGCCCAAGGTACCGGTGACCCCGATTTGGATCAGGTGATTGAAAATGCCGGTTATCGGTATGATCCAGGACAGGATATTTTTTACGCGACTTTAAATCCATGGCAAAGAAATGCCGGGTATTGCCGAATTTATGATGAGGTATCAGCCCCGACGGGTATGATTATTGATTGTGAACCGGTTTATTTTGAATATGACGGCAAGAAATGGATGATTGGCTTCTGGAAAGGTCAGTACGATCTGGTAACCGGCGGAGAAATCGGGATTTATACCGGAGCATTTCATTTTACGCTTCCGGGAATTTTTAGCGGAATGTTTTATAAATCCGTAGACAACGATGAATTACTGCCGATGTCCTTCGTATTAAGAAAGAATGGAAGCGTGCTCTTTACCAGATCAGAAAAACACTGGTGGCTGACAGGTTTTAAATTAGGCGAATTTTCTGATCCTTCGGAATTAACGATGGATATTGATCTTGCTTTTCCGAATACAGCAATGCGGGACGCTTTTCTAAACGGTTTACGAGATGCCGGATACAATGACCAGGAATTTTATTTTTCCGGAAATAACGTATCTTTCACTTTTGCCAAGCCGCATACCGTCCAGCCAAGAACGCGGAAACCCAGTACAGACCGGATCATTCAGGCTAAAAACAAATTGTTATGTGACAAATATCAGGAAATCACGGGTCCTTACAGCACAATGCAGGATAAAATGAAAGCGATTGAGAGCCTAGCCCCGCAGTTATATCAAACCGTCTTAAGACTCGGAAAGAGCAAGGAATTTTATGAATTGTGGATGAAGGTTCTGATCCTGGGCTTAGTTGGTCTTTTTGGTTACAGAAGAAGCAGAGAACTTTTCGAACATCAAAGAATCAGTGAATAGCAGCAATTTTTGGGACAAAAGGTCCTTTTTTTTTGCCTATTTTTTACGATCCCCTCCCAAACCTACCTCTTTGTTCTCTTCGTTATTTAGGAATAAACAGTTTGTTTTGATGACAGCATTCAAAGAATCTTTTTTTATACCACTTGACCGCCTGATAAAAATGGTACCAGTCGGATTCTGCAAAATGATCAGCAAGAATCACATTTTCTACTCTCCTGTTATTAAAGGTTTGGGGATTAAAATTTTGAAACGCTTTTCTCAGCCATTCACTCTCCTGATAGACAATGCCAGACCATTCATTTTTCTGAAACATCCCGTATTTAAGCATGAAGGCAATCCAGTTTTCTTCCCTGTTTCTATCCGAATCTTTATTAATCAGCTGGCTCATAAGTTTAGGGGTATCATCGAATTGATAATTTGAATCCCGGAATTCAGGATGTTTTTTTAAATAAATCTCAAGGTACCCTTTTATTTTGGCCAAAGCTCGCTGATACCTTTCTTTATTGTCAATCTCCACAACGGTGTATCTGCCCTCGAAGGTATCGCTGCTGTCATACCGATAGGACCAAACAAGGTAAGGCAGATCAGGAAAGGTCAACGCCTGCCCGTGGCCATAAGCGGGCACAATACGGTCAAACATTTCGTCATATTTTTCTCCGCATAACTGTTTAAACAAATACAAAATCAGATCAGGTATTCCTAAGTAGACTTCATTGCGCGCTCCGCAATGATTAATATCATTCACTTTGCTGAGCATGCCGCTGAAACCCTGATGTGAAAAAGTATCGGCATAAGCATGCAGAACAATCCCAAATTTAATCAGATTATTGTCGTCCAGGGCCTCATTTAAAAGCACCAGGGCCACTGGCGACTCCTCTTTACAGCGGAGTTTCTTCGTGAAGTTTTCTCCTTTGCAGCCAGGAACAAAATGAAAGGCACAGGTATTGTTGATCATTGCCTCGTAATTAAACGTTTTTATTTTAAAATAGGAATGACAGGTTGCCATATTTAAAAAAACGGCACGGTTATCAGAGCGGTCAACACTGACTTCCGGTGCCGGATTTTGGATCGTCATCAGATTAATTCTGGCATCATCCACATACTGCGAAGCATAGGCAATTTTTCTGGAGCTTTCCTTGTTGAACCCACATGACCTGCAAAATGCCAAAAGCGCATAATAATGAATATCTCTTTTCAATAGAAGGCTCCTCCTTTGCCATGTCCATCTTGATCTTATACAAACCTTCAAGATAATATATGGAAATGGCAAAACGGAAGTGAACCTTTTTCTATTCGTTCATCCCGGTATAAATAAGAATCGCATCCCGTAAAAAGGCTGCTGTCCCAGGATGCTTCTTATCATAGTAGGCTGTAAACCTCGGGTCATCAGCATACATCTGTCCCAGACCGGCATGTGCTTCTTTGCTGTATTCCTTCCAAAAATAGCTCAGCCAGTTACGGTGCAGCTCTGTGGTTTCCTGAGCAAGTCCGGAGGCAGGATCACCTGTTTGGAAAGCTGCTTCAAGCTTTTCCGTAATCATGGCAGAAAGCCTAGTCATTTCTTCATACTCCTCAGGTTTCATGCCCTGAAATTTTTGATTGGACTGATCGACAACATCGTCTCCATATTTTTGGCGGATTTCCTCGCCATAAGTTGTTTCATTTTCTTGAATCATTTTTTTCTTAAATCCTTCAAATTTTTCTTGGTCAGACATGGTAATTCTCCCTTCATAAGACGCAATCGTTTTCTCAATATTCACGATAAGGCTTTCAAGCTGCGCTTTTTTTTCCAGCAGCTGTGAACGGTGCTCCCGGAAAGCTTTTAGTTCATTAAAAGACGGTGAATTGATCACTTCCTTAATTGTTTCCAGCCCCATACCCAGTTCACGATAAAGCAAGATCTGCTGCAGCCTGTTTACTTCCGCCTGTCCGTATAGGCGATAGCCTGAAGAATTAATCCTGGCCGGCTTTAGAAGCCCCATCTGATCATAATACCTTATTGTTCTGGGACTGATGCCTGCCAACCGGCTAAGTTTCTGTACAGAATATTCCACACCACTCACCTCAAAACTAGGATACACCTTGACGTCGCGTCAATGTCAAGAAAAATATTTCCGATACTTTGGGACAAAATAAGATATAATATTACAATTATAGGCTATTTATGGTAATATTATGAAAGTGGAGAATGATAAGGAGGGATTTATATGACATCGCAAGACAATATGAAAGAATCTTTTGCTGGCGAATCTCAGGCTAACCGAAAATATACCGCTTTCGCTCAGAAAGCTGAAGAAGAAGGATATAACGGCGCTGCCAAGCTATTTCGGGCAGCAGCTGAAGCTGAAGCCCTGCATGCGTTAAGCCAGATGAAAGTGCTGGGTATGCTGAAATCAACAGAAGAGAATCTCAAATCGGGGATTGATGGTGAAACCTTTGAGTTTACGAAAATGTATCCGCGTTTTCTGGAGAATGCAAAAGACGAAGGTAATTCTGAAGCACAAAGAGTTTTTCATTTAGCCAACGAGGCTGAGAAATCGCATGCCGCCTTATACAAAGACGCACTTAAAGATTTAACGGCAGACAATGACTATTATTACTGCCAGGTATGTGGCTATATCCATAAAAACGAAGCACCGGAAAAATGCCCCGTTTGTGGTGCCCCCTCTTCAAAATTCAAGAATGTGCAATAAAAAGCCCAATCAAGAGCACTGTTACAACGCTGCCGACAATTTTGCCGGCAGCGTTTTTATTGTTTAATAGTAAACTCTGGGTTTACATCATGTAGCCTAACTGCTCTTCGGCTATTGCGCCATCCATGGCGCAAATAGCCGCGCTCCGCATCGTGCTCCGCTTGGCCGCAGATAGACTACATGACGTTATATTTCGGGTTCATTAAGCCATTATATAAAGGTCTCTCGTCGCTTATTTGCTGTTCTGAATGCTTTAAAATGGAATTAATGTTTATTATATCAATGCCAGACACTTCATACTGCTGAATTCTTCAAATATTGTAGCCTTACACAGATATGGAGTCGAGCGTTAAGTGTCAGTGGCGTTAAGCGAGCAAAAACCGCAGCGTCAAGACATGCCAACGGTGAACATTCTAAAAAGCCCAGAGGTTTTGGCATGTTAGCGAGGATTTGTGCGAGTAGCCACGAAAACGTGCGAGTGGAATATCTGTGTAAGGCTACAATTACCCAAGAATATAAAAAGAAGCAACTCAAAATATTAATTCTATACATTTGCGGCTTGTGTTTAGCTCTATCCTTGCTTATTGACCGGTTTTCTTCGATAGAAGCACAGGAAGATCAAGCCAATCAGAGAAGAAATCGTAACTGTCAGATACACCTGCTTAAATCCGCTGTTTAAGGTTTTTTGGAATTCTGATTCAATGGCTGTACTTCTCTGATCAATCTCCGCGAGATAATTTTGTTTAGCTGTGTCAAAAGCTCCCGGGACGGCATCTTTTAAGACCGTCATTTTTTCTATCGTATCCCGGAAGGATACGCTTGACTGGGGCATCGATTCCACAACCGTAAGCTCATCAATTCCGTTTTGAATCCCGGTTTGAATATTCGAAATCATATCCGGAGCCATGCCAGCAAAGAAGCTCCCTGCAATCAATTTGCTGTTCTCCGTGATGGTCGTAACGTCAGAAGATTTTATTTTGTCCATCAGCTCGTCAGGAATTTGATAGTCACTGCTGCTGTTCATATTGATTTCAATCTTTTCCAGATAGGAAAAGTTGGGCATATCGACGGTTGCCAGAACATTTTTCATCATTGGATCGCTTTTCATCTCATTGATTTCTGTTGTAAGTTCCTGTGCATACGGCAGTTTCGGCATGGAGACTTCTTTGGGCAGCAGGTTCATCACATTATTCTGAACCGCCACTCCGGCATGCGCCAGAAAACCAACCATGACTGCCGGCGCAATCGCCGTTCCGATCGATCGAACAAGAGACAAGGCGGCGAGTGCCGAATTGGACTCTTCATCTTTGGCATTTTCCAGCATCATATAATTTAATGGTGTGCCCATCGTAAAGCCCATACCAAGACCCATGAGAACCAGACTGATGTTTACCGTCAGCATACTGGGCTGGTCAGCTGCGACAAAGATCAGAAACAGCGAACCAAGCAAAGATATCAGAAAACCTAGACCTAGAATCATTTTAGGTCCGTATTTATCGATCAGCTTTCCGGATAAAGGAGCGCCAACCCCTGCAAACAAACCGAGAATGATAACAAAATAGCCGCCGCTTCCGGAAGCAATTTTCAGTGAGTTTTCGGCAAACTGCGGTACAAAAATCATCCCCATTAACACAATTCCGGTAATAAAGGCAATGATAAAGGTGATCATGATCCTCGAGTTTGTAAAATACGATAAATTCATCACCGGATCCTCTGCTTTTTTCTCAGCCAGGATAAAGAAAGGAATAAGAATCCCAAACAGGGTCAGGAAAGGATAAACACTCGTACTGATTAAAGTTGACTTGAAATCAAAGAAGTCAATATTTTTAAGTCCATACATTAAAGCGAGAATCATCACGGTCAGAATCAGGATTCCACCGATATCAATCTTTTTGACATTGTCATTTCTGTTGTTTGGCAGACAGAGGAAGCCGGCGATCAGGATAAACAGCGTGATCGGCAGATTCACATAAAAGATAAACTGCCAGTTACTGCTGCCAAAGATATCCAGAATTGCACTGCCTGCCGAAGCACCGAAAATATTGGCAATCCCGTATACTCCCCCAACCAGTCCCAGGGCCATCCCCCGTTTTTCCGGAGGAAAAGTCGTGCCAAATTCAGCAGTCGCAACCGGAAGGATTCCGCCTCCACCAAGCGCCTGGACAATTCTGGCTGCGAGCAGGACCGTAAAGCTGTTAAACTCCTGGGCTAAACCGCAAAATAAAGAACCCAGACCAAAGAGAAAGATACTGGCAAGATAAATGTACTTGCGTCCGAACATATCAGCAAGTTTACCCATGATCGGAATACTGGCCGCATAAGCCAGTGTATAAATCGTAATCATCCAGATCCCGGTTTTTTCATCGACCAGCAAATTATTTTGAATAACTGTTCTGGCTGGTGTGACAATTCCCGTGTCAATCGCACCCATAAAAATACCGAGCAGATATAGAATCATAACGAGAACAAAGCTCTTTTTCGTATTTGATTTGTTCAACTTGCTTAACTCCAATCTTTAGATTTTTGATTGGTCTAAATTTTCTCGCATTCATTGACGGCTTTCATGCTATTGGCGGCAATGACCGACATTATTTTTTGGAACTGTGCGATGTCTTCTTCGTCAAGCCCTTCATAGATGGCTGTATGCCAGTCAGTCAGGATTTCCTGCATGTTGTCCATGATTTCCAATCCTCTTGGCGTTAGGGTTATTATTTTCTCGCGGTGGTTTTCAGGGTTTATCATTCGATTGACATACCCTTTTTCTTCGAGCTTGCTTAAGCTTTTGGCAACCGCTCCCTTGTCAATGACAAAAAAAGTAGCAATCATATCTTGATTTACCTGATCGTTTTTAGATAAAAACATCAGAATTTCTTGTTCAGAATGCCCCAAATGATATTTACTCAACCTTCTCATTGAATAAATGCGATTAAACCGAAATATGACCGACAGGTCTTTCATCAGCAACACGAATCACCCCCTTTACATATAGTTGTATTTGCAACTGTTGTACTAACAACTATCTTATTCGTTTTCTTTATGTCTGTCAACAGACGACATCAACCCATCCATATAAAAATATCTGATAGCGTGGATAAGTACGATCTAAAGAATAACCATAGAATAACAAAATAACAAAAATCCGTTGAAAAAATATTTCAACGGCGGTGCATCAGTCAATATATTCAGTAAATATACCCGAAGCAAGGATTTCTAAACAAATTTTTCTTTTTGCAGTTTATAGAGAAAATGCAACAGTATTTTTTGCGGCAGGATTTTCGTAAGGGCAAAGGCAGCCTTCATCAATATCCCGGGAATAATCATCCTTTTATGTTTGAGCATCCGGTCAATCGTATACCTGGCTACATAAGGGCTGTCCAGTGCTTTTACCCCAAACGTGATCCTGGCATTTTGTTCAAACTCGGTATGCACCGGCCCTGGACACAGTACGCCTACATACACTTTGCTGTTCGTTTTTTGCAGCTCCTTATGTACAGCTTCCGTCAGTCTCAGTACATAGGCTTTCGAAGCATAGTAAGCAGCCATCAAAGGCCCGGGTAAAAAGGCAGCCGAAGAAGCCACATTTAATATATACCCTCGGTTACGCCGCTTGAAGTCCTGCAGAAACAGTTTCATTAAGATATGAACTGCTTTGATATTGGTATGAATCAATTCCAATTCTCTGGTAAGATCCGTCTGATCAAATTCGCCGTATACAGCAAACCCGGCATTATTGATCAGCATATCAATCTCCTGATTTTTAACCAGGTCATAGAGTCGGAAACAGGATTCCTCCTGTGCAAGATCGAGGCTGATCGTCTGGACATTGCAGGAAAGCTCTTTCTTTAATTCTTCCAGCCTGTCAAGACGCCGTGCAACCAGGATTAAATCATAGCCTTTCGTGCTCAGCACTCTGGCAATATCCCGGCCAATACCTGAACTGGCCCCGGTGATTAAGGCTTTCATATCCTGTACTGTTCCTTTCTACCTTGTGGCATCCTTCAGCGTCTCCAGTTCCTCTCTCGAAAATAGGTAGGTCTCGTTGCAAAAATGGCACTGGGCTTCCGCCTGGCCATCGGTTTGAATGATCTCTTCGATTTCCTCTTTGCCTAAGCTGCTCATCGCATTGCCGATCCGCTCCTTGGAACACTGGCATTGAAATTTTACCGGCATTTTTGCCAGTACCTGAACATTATTTTTGCCTAAGATTTCTTCCAACATCTCCTCTGGTGTAAATCCATGCTGAATCATCGTTGAGACCGGCGTAATTGTCTTAAGATGTTCTTCGATTTCAGAAATAGTCTCTTCAGACGTTCCGGGCAATAGCTGGATAATAAAACCGCCGGAAGCTTGAATTGTATGATCCGGTGCAACCAAGACACCGAGTCCGACCGAAGAAGGAATCTGTTCGGATTTGACGAGATAATAGGTAAAGTCTTCCCCGATTTCTCCGGAATATAACGGAACCTGCCCGGTAAAGTAATCCCGCATACCCAGGTCCTTAACAACAGACAATGTGCCTGCAGAACCTACAGCTCCGCTGACGTCTAATTTCCCGATTCGATTTAGATCCAAATGCGTTTGAGGATTGGTGACATAGCCCCTGACTTCCCCGTACGCATTGGCGTCAACCAGAATAATACCCAACGGGCCGTTGCCTTCAATCTTGACAGTCAGTTGTTCATCGCCTTTGAGCATTGCCCCGAGCATTAGACCGGCGGTCAGTGTGCGGCCGAGTGCCGCCGATGCTGTCGGCCAGGTCTGATGCCTGCGCTGGGCTTCACCGACGGTTTCCGTCGTCAAAGCTGCGTAAGCGCGTACCTTGCCGTCATAACCCAAAGCCTTAACTAAATAATCGTTCATTTCAATCTCCTTATCTATCGCTGAAATTGATCTTCAAGGACAAACAAAAGGCTGAAGAAATCTGTCATCAGCCTTAGAAAAAGCTTTTTTAACACCGTCATTATTAGATCATAATTAGCACAAAAGTTCAATATTCTTCGAAAAAAATCAACGAAATAGATTGATAAAACGCTCCCAGAAAGATAGCCTTTCTGGCTCCGTGAGTGCACTCTTTTCATCTGCTGCAGCTTTCAAATCTGGAGTCCGGATAACAAACTGAACACTTTTCGGGGAAATCTTCGAGGACACAAAAGATACCGGCTTTGTCTCTTCCCCGCTGCCAAATGAAAGTGTTTCCAGCAATCCGGAAGCTTCGTCAATACCGTTTTTAAATTGTTTTTGCCCGTCTATCAATTTTTGAACCTGATTAGGCAAAACCGCTGCACTGGATGCCAACTGGTTTAAGCCGCTGGTCAGCGCTGTTGAACTGTTGGCCAGTGAGACTGAACCTGATTTTAATTCCGTCCCCTGCTGTGCAAATTGATCCAAACCTGTTGAAAATTCTGTGATTCCCTGGGCAGACTGGGCTACGCCTGTTGTATAGCTGGACAGGCCGGTGCCATACTGGGATAGCTGAGCCTTCATGGTTCCAATCTGCTGAAGATAAGCCTGTCTTTGTTCAGCTGGTAGAGAATCTAGCAGCGGCGTTAATTGATTCATCATTGCTGTTACGCCAGAGGAAAGGCTGGTATACTGGGCTGAAAGTCCCTGTCCCTGCTGGGAAAGCTGAGCAGTGCCACCGCTGATCTGTTTAAACTGCGCCGCGAGACTTGATGCTCCGGCTGAATATTCTTCAATCCCTTGACGCATCGTGCCGGCTCCCTGCTGTAGTTTGGCAGAGCCCGAAGCAATACTTGCTATGCCTTTATTCAATTCGATTAAACCGGCCTTCAGCTTCTCCGTACCGGAAACGATTTGCCCGGCTCCGCGTGACATTTGTGTTATACTTCCGGTATCCATGTTAAGATTCAGGAAATTGGAACTGTCAAAACAGGTGCAGGTCATCGTCATGGACGCCATCTGAAATTCTTCAGTATCATAAACCACCGTATACTGCGCATTTTTCTGGGGTAACACCATGTAGGCCAGTGTTAGGGTCTTGCCGGAAATCATGGTGGAGGCTCCTGATGAAGAAAGAACCGTATTTTCGTCCAAATCCAGCGGCAGCTGGACCTGACAAAAATAGTTTTCTCTGTAATACGCTTTGGCTTCAGCATTTGGCTGAACTTTGAGCGTGATTTCAATCCTTCCTTCTTTGCCGATAATGTCTTCGGGCTTAACCTTCTGGCCGTTCAGCCGATAGGTAATACGAAACGCAAACGGCAGTTCTCCCTTCGTCAGTTTGCCCTGATAGTAGAAACCTTTGTCCCGCGCCGGCAGCTGCCAGGAAATTTTGCCACCTTCAAGTACTGGGGTTTCACTGCCGGAAAGGTTGGTAATCGAATCGTAGACACCGTAGTCAAGGTAAATGCCGGACACAGGCGTATCAATCCTATTGACGACTGTAATACCGGAAATACTTCCATCCGTTTTCAGGTCTGCATAAACGGTCTCATCTTTGACAACGGTCATATTTTGGTTGCTTGCCGTACTCTCCGTATCTGAAGCAGATGCGGATAAAGATAATACGGGAATCAGCAGTATTACAGTCAGAAAGCATGCGATTAGTTTTTTCATCGGATTGTCTCCTCCCTCCCACTTTCTTTCGCAGACAAAGTGGTTTTCATGATGATTTTATCAAACGTCATCAGCAGCACCGGCAGTAAAACAAGGACCATCAGTCCTGACAGTGCAGCACCCCTGCCCAGCAAAATACCAATATCACTGATAGCTTTAATTTGGGAAAGAAGTCCTTCCGCAAAACCCGCCACGGCAAGAATCAATGCTGAGATCATCACGGTGTTCCCGGCAGTATTCAACGCAGACAGTACTGCGTCTCTGGGTTTTTGTGTCTTCCTGAATTCGAGATAGCGGTTGGACATCAGAATCCCATAATCAATCGTTGCGCCAAGCTGGATGGAACTCACAACCAAATAACCGATAAACACCAGACTTGATCCCTGAAAATAGGGTATCCCCATATTGATCCAGATAGAAGACTCAATGACTGCGATCAGTAGCACCGGAACAGATATGGAACGGAACGTCAGCAGAATAATCAGACCCACAGACAGAATTGAAAACAGGTTAACTGTACGCGTGTCCTGTTCAACAGTATTTTTGATATCGGCGATACTGGTGGCATTCCCCGCGGCATACCATTCACCAGGGTAATACTTTTGCACCGACTGTTCGAGTTCTGCAACGGCTTCAAAAGTCTCGGGCGTTTCACCGGCAATGTTCATAAGAACGATCATACGGGTATAATGTTCCGACAGGAACATATCCCTGACGCTTTGCGGCAGTAAAGAACGTGGGATTGCAGGATCTGCCAGCGTGACCAGAGTCTGAACATCGCGGATATATTTCTGTTCCTCCAGTTCCTGGGCCAGCTGTATTTCAGCAGCAATATCGTCATTTGGAACTAAAACCACAACAGGATTATAGACACCGAAGCGGCTTTCAATGTTATTTCTTTCCTCGACAATGGTTCCCTCACTGGAACTTCCGGAAGTATTCCCATATAAAAAGTCAGTATTCTTTTGTGCCAGGAAAGACGGAATAACAATCATCACAACCAGGGCAAACAATAGATATCTTACTTTGATTGTGCCCCGGCCTATCTTCATAAAAGGCGGAACGAGGGGCCTGTGCCGGGTTTTGTCAATCGTTTTATGGAAGATCGCAATCAGAATCGGCAGCAAAATGATCACACTGATATAGCTCAGACAGATTCCCTTAACCAATACCAGTCCAAGATCCTTACCGATCCCGTACTGCATAAACAGCAGGGCTAAAAAACCAGCTATAATCGTCAGCGCGCTCGCCGAAATAGATGAAAGTGTATTTTTTACTGCTTTAACAATTGCAGAAAGAACCTCGGCCCCGGCATCCTTTTCCTCAAGATAGCGGTGGCAAAGAAACAACGAAAAATCCATCGAAATGGCGAATTGCAGCACCGCAGCAATTGAATTGGTGATGAAAGATATGTTATGGAAAAAGGCATTCGTTCCGGCATTGATAATCACAGAAACCCCTATAACGCTTAAATACAGCAGCGGTTCTATCCAGGAGTAACATGCCAACATCAGGATGAGGACACAGAGCGGAATAACGATGATCATAATCTTGGACATTTCCGAGCCAAGCACTTCCCGCATATGACTCGAATCTTCAGCTTCTCCCGTGATACTGACATTTTCGCCTAACGAAGCCCGGATCGCCTTCAGGGCATCCCCTGTTCCCATGGAATAATCCCCCTGAGCAAATTCAACTTGAAACAAGGCAGCTCCATCTTTATAGTAACTATCCAGAACGTTTTGGGAAATAAAGGCCTCCGGAACCGTAATATCTGTGACATCGTCCAGCCAAATCACATTTTTTACACCCGGAACCTCTTTGATTTTTTCCTTAGCTTCAAGGGCTTCCCGTATAGAAATGCCTTCCACCATGACCTGAGCAGTTCCCGGATAACCAAACTCCTGATCCACAAGCGTAATCGCCTGCTTGGTCATGGAGTGTTCCGGCAGATATTCCGCTAAATCATAGTTAACTGTAATACGGGGCACAAGCGCAATACTGGTAATAATGACTGCCAAATAGATTAGTAAAACGACCCGTTTATGGACAATAAGGCCTTTCACAAACTTTTCTATAAACAGCTGCATATCTTTATCATCCTTTACCGATCTTTATCATCCGTTACCGTTTCTTTTAAAGTCTCTTTTGGATATCTCCGATAATCAATAAAAGAAATTTGTTCAATAGATTGGCAAGACGCACTTCATCTCCGCCATACTTATTAAAAATATTAATGATTCCTTCAATAAGAGCCAAGGCCAAGGAGTCGGCAAGCAGCATATCACTTCCAGGCTTGGAACTGCTTAGGAACAAATCGTTCTCCAGACGCTGCTTGACAAGCTCAATCAGTTCCACCTTTATATTTTCGTATTTGGAGCCCTCGACACTTTTCATTAGGATTAAAAACTGCGTTCTGTTATCCAGAAACACCTTGGTTATCACTTCTGTGATATAGGTGATGCTTTGCATCGACAGGCTGCTTTTATCGCATATGTCAATGAATACCAGCTTTCGTAGCTGCTCTATAGTTGACTGAAGGATATTATCGAGCAGGTCATCCTTACCTGAAAAATAGGAGTAAATATTCCCTACAGTAATCCCGGCTTGCTGCGCAATACTCCGCATTGAGGAATGACGGTAGCCTGAGACTAGAAACTCCTCTTCCGCAGCCTCGATAATTCTTTTTTTAATCTCTTCTTTTGGTACTTGCATAAATAAACACCCATTCATTATTCTTATTTTCAGTATATCGCGGCCGAAATCCAGTTGTCAATATTAAACATGAGTTCATTTATACTGCAATACTCTTATTCTATGCGGCCATATTCCGAATATGTATCCGTTTGCTCATCACGCTTCCCTCAGATTCCACCTCACATTGGACACTCTTGCTCTGGGCTGATATTTGGCAACTGCCAGCCCCCATAGTAGACTTTCACCGCTTAGTTACGCTCCATGCATGGCGCACGACAAAAAAACAACCGGATTAATGAACTGCCCCCTGTCAAGTAGACACCCAAAAAAACTAAAAACTTTATGCTGCTAAGGTCTGATTTCGATACTCTATCGGAGTCAGGCCTTTTAGTTTTTTCTGTAATCTTCTCGTGTTATAGAAATCAATGTATTGATCAATCGCTAGTTCTAATTCCTCATAGGTATGGAACTTCTGCAAATAGTACATCTCAGATTTGATGATTCCCCAAAAGCCTTCCATAGGGCCATTATCAATACATCTACTGACACGGGACATACTTTGCGTACCACAAACGCTATCAATCTTATTTTTGAACTGTCTATTGGTATATTGAAAGCCTCGATCGCTATGGAATAGTGGCTTTGCATCTGGATTGGCGGCTACTGCTAGGTCAAAGGTTTCAAAGACGAGCTGATTGTTATTGGAACGCCCGAGGACATAAGAAACAATTCTTCTGTCTCCCAGATCCAGTATCGCACTCAGATAAGCTTTCAGCCCATTTGTGAGTTTGAATTCCGTGACATCAGTCAACCATTTTTGATTCGGCTTATCTGCATGGAAGTTCCTGTTCAGTATATTTTCAGCGGTTATCTGAGGTGTACTTGGGATATAGTTCTTCCGCTTCTTGCGAATGACAGACTTTATATTGACAGATTTCATCAATCGATATATGCGTTTGTGATTGTACTGTTGGCTCATGATCCTGTTGATATTCATCGTCATGCGCCGGTATCCGTAAATACCATGAACTTCTGTGTATAGCCGAATCATCTCTTCCAGTATCAGTGTATTCCTTCTGTCTGTTTCACTTTCCGGCCGATTAATCCATTTATAGTATGAAGAGCGTGCGATATCAGCAAAATTACATAATTCTGCTATGGTATATTGCTCTTCTTCATGAAGTTCTTTTATCGCTAGATATTTGTGTTCTTGGCGTACTCGGTTGCTTACCGCCTCCTTTCCACCTCGTCCAATTTTTTTAAGAAATCAATCTCCATTTTTAAATGTTTATTCTCAGCCTCAACAAGCTTTAATTGTGCAGCGAGCTTTTCTGTCTCACTCAATTCTTCAGTGTTTTTACGTATGCCACGGCGGTCAAGCAGCGCTTCATACCCCTGATCTTTGTACTTTTTCACCCATGTATAAACCTGTTGATAGGAAACTTGAAATCGGTCAGAAGTAATCTGGTAATTGTCATTGTTTTCAACACAGAAGGCAACAATCTCTGTTCTTTCCTCGTAAGTAGTTTTTCTTCCTTTGGTCATAAATCTATCTCCCAGTGCATTGTAAGTTTTAAATGTTTCATGACCATTATACTTATTTACCCAACTTAGAAGAAGCCCGTGACTCGAAATACAATATTTACTGCTTATCTGGTTAAGAGAGCCTTCACCATTATTATAATCTGTAACTGCCTGCAATTTTATTGTATCAGGATAACATTTATTAGCTCTTAAAGTCTGTAGTCCTTGTTTTCCTTCTATTTGATATTTGCGAAGCCAGGCTTGAAAGGAGCTCTTATGAATTTGTAATTCGTAACAGATTTGAGATGTCCCTCTTTTGCCAGAAAGATAATCTTCGATTGCTCTCAATTTTTCCCCTATTGGAACTTTTGTTTTCCGTCCCATAAAAAATATGCTCCCTTCATAGAAACAGTTTTATTATTTTAACTGTCTACTACGAAGGGAGCATATCATAAGCTCGGTTGTTTTGTTTCGTTTTTACTTAGTTTTGCTTAGTCTTCCTTATTTTTGTTTAAAAGAACGCCAGGAAAATTCCATAATCTTTTCTAAACGATGGCCAGTAAAATTTATCAAAATCTGCTGTTTTCAGCATCGTAGGTAAATGTTATGCATTTGCTGCCGTCCTTACAGCGTTATTGTTCGCTTATATCCCGTAAAGTTCCTGATAGTCCTGTTCTGCTGCCCTTATTTCACCTTGAGCCTTATCGCATTGCGGATACAAAAGAGAGCAGTTTTTATGGCAACCGTTACAGTGCAGCTGGGACAAGTATTCATCAAGACTGATTTTTTCTTCCGGACCGGTGGTATCCCCAACAGTTGCATCCGTAGCGGCATCATTTGCCGAAACAATAGTATCAGCGTCTTCTGAATCATCATTGTCAGATACTGAACCCTCCGAATAGGTTATGTTTTCATTATATTGACTTTCCGTTGGGGAGTCAGTCCTGTTTTGGGATGTACTTGGTGATGTCGTAATCTGGGTCTCTGTAATTTTGCCTAATTGATTCTCATCGCTTGCCGAAACTGTTGAAAGAACTCGGGTATACAACATGACGACCAGTAGGCACGCCGCACCAAGGCGAACCAATGTTTTTCTGACATTACGCTCTTTCAGGTTTATGATGATCCTGCCGACTGATTTCACAAAATAGCTGGCAT
Source organism: Dehalobacter sp. (assembly GCF_030063005.1). Classification (NCBI taxonomy): domain Bacteria; kingdom Bacillati; phylum Bacillota; class Clostridia; order Eubacteriales; family Desulfitobacteriaceae; genus Dehalobacter; species Dehalobacter sp. The sequence goes on along the minus strand of NZ_JAPDHR010000026.1, from coordinate 11,438 downwards.
GAATCACCAGATGCGTGATCAAGAAGCCCAGACAGATGTACGATGTCCATTTATGGACCAGATAGATCCATTCACCATGAGTCGTATCCGAAGGAAACAAAACCTTCGATATCAGAACTCCCGTAATCACGATAATCGAAATACTGATGAAGATTGCAAGGTTTAAAGCATATTTCATCTTCACGGAAACTGCGGTCCGATTTTTAAGCTTGCTTTGCAGTAGATTCAACGTTGTATTTTTTACCCAGGACCAGTTTAACAGAATATGGATACTAAAAAGAGCAAAAATAAATAACCCTGCAATCTCATGAAAAGCTAACCCGGTTCCAAAAGCATCCAGCAGGAACACAAAAAGTATGCTCATCGCAATATCCAATACAATCTTTGTCACTAATTTGCTGCTCATTCAACCCTCACCTAACCGTTATGTATTTGTATAAATTTCTAATACTAATCATTTCTTATCTTGCTATGTATTCTATACGGCTCCTGTGTTGGTTCTATGGCAGAAAGATGACAATTTTATGAACAATGCGCCTGTACAGGAATAATACCGCCGAGTACAGTACTTACAGAATGGCTATTTAATTAAAACTGCCATAATACTGGCACACAAATAAACGGCCTCTTCGCATTACTGCGAAGAGGCCTTAAGTGTATAACCCGCAAAATTCCTCATGGACACAAACAGATAATTTTACTCGAGTCACCTACTTTAACCCAAATACATGGAATCACAAATGGAACTTACGCTACTTTCTCTACGCCTTTCTTGAGAATCACCCGGATAACGGAGTCTAGAAATGGAGCCTGGTGAAAACCTAAGGTCAAGGTAACAAACTGATCTACTGAAACAACATACTTGTGAACCTGAACGTTAACTGGAAATCGATGGACCTCAAACACGAATCTTAACGGAAAACTGAGAAATTTTGCGGGAAACTGATCTGAATAAATAAAGCCAACCCTAAAGGTGGCTTTGAATCCGTCCGGCAACATCCCATACATCCCTCTGACCTGTGCCCCGAATTCCAACCTGACCTGTCAGCAAAAGGTAACACTGTATGTTTTTAACCATCATGTATTATATTTTCTGATTTTAGTATAAAGGGGGGACCGGATTTTTGTCAAGATGAAATCAAGGCTGTAAAATATTACCGCTCAATGCCGAGGCGCGCTTTGATCCCTTTATCATAAGGATGTTTAACTTTCTTGACCTCAGAGACATAGTCTGCAAGATCAAGCAGTTCTTCCGCAGGCCCCCGTCCGGTCATCACAACCTCAAGCCCTTCAGGTTTCGTACGCAAAAATTCAAGCAGAAGCGAACGGTCAATGAGGTCATAATTATAGGAGGCTACTGCTTCATCTAGAATCAGCAAATCGACCTGACCTTCACAGCACGCTGAAATCGCCTGCTGCAGGATCTTATTATAAATGATCCTGCGTTGCTCCTTCTGCTCATTTGTTTCCTGATTATAGAAACCGAAGGACTCTTCGCCGCGCAAAAACATTATCCCCGGAATTTTCTCCAGGGTGTGCAGTTCTCCTGTATCCTGGCTTTTTAAGAACTGAACAATTAATACCCTACGCCCTCTGCCTGCACACCTGACTGCCAGACCGAGAGAAGCGGTCGTCTTTCCTTTGCCGTCCCCGCAGTAAATATGGATAAGACCCTTTTTCATCAATTATACACCTGCCTCCAAAATATTCATGATTGCAGCCATGTCGACGTGTTTCCGAATTTCATCAGCTAATCGGTCGTACTGCTGCTCTTTATATTGTTTATAGCTTAACCGTTTGAGGCTGGTTGAATCCAACCCCTTTTTATTCAACAGACATTCGGCAATCGCTACAGAGACCCCTTCTTCATCAAATATTCCATGAACATAGCTGCCCATAACATTCCGCTTTCGGGCGCCTTCCGTCTTTTGCACCTGAAGGCCTGACTCTATGTCGATATGCGTCAGAGGCTCGGTATCCCCTGTTTCTGTTACGCCCATATGAATTTCATAACCGTGAAAACGGATCGAGGATAATCCGGAAAGAACACCATCAAGCTGACTGAACCGGCCTTCCACCTGCGTCCTGGTCTTCTGTTTGGAGAATATTGTTTTCATATCCAGCAGACCCATTCCCGTGAGACTTCCGCCCTCTTCTACGCTAAAAGGATCTTCCAACGTTTCTCCAAGCATCTGGTAGCCTCCGCATACGCCAAATACGATTGTTTCCCCGTCAGCAGCCTGCTTTTTAATCTTTGCTTCCAGACCGCTCTGACGCAGCCACAACAAGTCAGCCATCGTATTTTTCGTCCCTGGCAGGATGATCATATCCGGATTCTTCAGCTCAGCCATGGATTTTACATAGCGCAAGGAAACTCCGGGAATCAGTTCAAAAACGTTAAAATCAGTAAAATTGGACATCCTTGGCAGCCGGATCACTGCAATATCTACTGCTTGCACTGTTTTGTCCACAGCAATTCTTTCGGATAAACTGTCTTCATCTTCAATGTCGATATTCAGATATGGAACGACACCGATGACCGGAATATTGACTTTTTCTTCGATCATCCGCAGCCCGGGCTTCAGAATTTCTACATCTCCGCGAAATTTATTGATCACAATTCCTTTGATCATTTCCCTTTCATCTTCACTTAAGAGCATCACCGTGCCGTAAATAGATGCAAAAACGCCGCCCCTGTCAATGTCAGCAACAAGCAGGACAGGAGCTTTAGCCATTTTGGCCATCCCCATATTGACGATATCATCCTCCTGCAAGTTAATCTCTGCGGGACTGCCTGCTCCTTCGATGACAATAACGTCATTTTTCTGGTCAAGCGTCTGGTAGGACTCCATAATGTTTGGAATGAGCCTGGTCTTATATTTAAAATAGTCTGCTGCATTCATATTACCCAACACTTCACCGTTGACAATGACCTGCGATCCCTGATCATTCGTCGGTTTCAGAAGGATTGGATTCATCAGGACACTGGGTTCCTGCCCGGCAGCTTCTGCCTGGACAACCTGTGCTCTGCCCATCTCCAGCCCTTCTTTGGTAATATAGGAGTTCAACGCCATGTTCTGGGATTTGAAGGGCGCTACCTTATAACCTGCCTGTTTAAAAACACGGCACAGACCTGCCGTGAACAAGCTTTTCCCGGCATTAGACATTGTTCCCTGAACCATGATTGATTTGGCCATCGTGTGACACCCGCTTTCCTGTTTGTTCTGTTATTATTTACTCTGAAATCAGATACTTCAAGGCCTTATTCGCTTCTAAATCCCCCGGCGGAAAGGTTTCCCCGGCTTTTCGGAGGATATACGGAACGTCCAAGGCCGAATGCTTGCCGCTGACAGGGCTGGTAGCATGATCGGCACAGACAAGGATCCTGGTTTCATTTGCCAGGTTCTGACGCAGAAAGGCAAAAAACTCCCGGTCAATTCTTTCAATAAATTCAATTTTTTCCCGATAATCATGCCGGTGAGCGGCTTCATCTGCTCCATTGATATGCACAAGCACAAAATCATGACCGGACAACAGGCGGCAGGCTGTTTGAGCCTTAAGGGCCAGATCTGTATCCGTATCTCCAGTTGCTTCTTCTAGTTCAGGAACATCCATCTTCAAGGCCAAAGCAATCCCTTTGGCAATTTCTGCACCGCAGACTGCCGCTGCCTTTTTGCTATACAATTCTGCAAACGCAGGTAAACAGCTTTTCCCGGATATTCCCCACGGATAAAACATCAATTGCTGTTCTTGGCTGCTTAGGTGTTTTAACCTGTCTTTTCCCTCAGAAACAAATTTTTGTAGTATTGGGGCTGACGCGTAGATGTCCGCTAATAAAGCATCTGAATCACCGCCCAAAAATTCATGCGGCGGATAAGTCTTACAATCCAGCGTTTGAAAGTAATGGTTTTTGACAATGATCAGGTTCCTATATCCGGATAAATGCAGCACCTTGATATTTGGATCGATATCGGCCGCTATCTTCGCTGCTTCCTCCATATCCGGACCGGTCAAGTTCCCGCCGTTAAAAGAGCTTAGTATTCCGTGACTGTCAAGGGCGGCAAGATTGCAGCGCAGAACGACTTCATCCTGTTCCAGGCAGTAGCCGTTGGCAAGCAGTTCGAGTGATGCCCTGCTTTGTGGAAAATAAGCAGGCTCAATACCTAAAAGATTGAGGATACACGGCATGCTTTCCGGCAGGTAACCCTGCGGGCAGGAACTAAACCAGCCGCTATAACCTCCGGCGGCAATTTGGTCAAGTTCAGGATGACGGGCAGCCTCAAACGTGGTTTGCCAGCCTAATTCTTCAATTTTTTCATCCGCAAGTCCGTCAACAATGACCATGACTGCTTTCATCAAATATCACATCCCTGAGTGCGGCGCTGAGTTTTAAATTATCTTCGCGGCTTTTTACAGCAACCCTGAAGTATTCATCATTCAAATTGACATAGTTGGAGCATGGACGTACCATAATCCCTCTCTTGATCAGCTTTTCAGTTAGGTCTGTATGCTGAGTCTGGAAAAATATGTAGTTTGCTCTGGAGCCGATGACCTGGAGACCAAGGCCCAATAACGAATCAATCAGAAATCTTCTTTCTGTTTGAATCAGCTGCTTCGTTTGCTGCAGATAGGCTGTTTCTTTCAAAGCAGCGATGCCAGCCATTTGGGCCGGCGTTGAAACACTCCAGTCCTGACCGGCGGACCTCATTTGTTCGAGCAATTTTTTGTTGGATGTCAAAGCGTAGCCAAGTCTAAAACCCGGCATCGCAAATATCTTGGTAAAAGCTTTCAGAATAACAAGATTTTTATACTGTTCAATACAGTTTTGCACAGAAAATTGTTCTTTATCTTCGACGAAGTCCATAAAGCATTCATCAATCATCACAATTGCACCGATCTCCTGGCTCTTGGCAAGCACCTTTTGCAAAAATGCACGTGAACACAATTGACCGGTAGGATTATTGGGGTTACAGATGATCATGAGGTCCAGGCCTGGGCTTATTTGATCCAGCAGGTCCTCACGGGCTGAAAAATCGTGCTCTGGCCGTAAAAAATAATATTCTACCGAGCAATCCACCGTATGCAGCGCTTTTTCATAGTCTGCAAACGTCGGAGCAAAGATCAGCGCCTTTTTCGGTTTCAAAGCCAGCGCCAGTCTGAAAATAATCTCTGCAGCCCCATTGGCGGCAAGAATATATTCAGGATCCGTATACTCATAGTTAGCCAGAGCCGCAACAAGATCCCGGCAAAACGGATCAGGATAGTTCGTACATTCATCAAGCGACCGGATCACGGCTTCTTTCACAGACTCCGGCAGCCCAAGTGGATTGACGTTGGAAGAAAAATCAAGAATTTCCTGCCTTCCCGTCAGTTTTTTTACCGAATAAATATCACCGCCGTGGATATATTGATACATCTGCTCTCACCTGTCTCTGTAGTATTTGTAGCCTAAGCATGTTTAAAGTTTGGGATTATTCTTGGGGTGAATATGTAGGTTCTAATCTATAGATTCTTTTCTGCGGTTGGCGCCTCTTCGTAACCGCCTTTTCGGCTATTGCGCCATCCATGGCGCAAATAGCCGCGCTCCACATCCATGTTCCGCTTGTCAGGTCGGTTACGAAGAGACGCTAATCTGTAGAAAGTTTTGTAGAAAATTCAGGAAGGATAGCAAATACATTAAGTCCCCTTATCCTGTCTAAGCCGGTATTCCTCACTTTGTTGGCAAACACAAGTCTAAAATCCTAATTACCGCCATGTGAAGCACGATGTAGAGCGTTGCGCTCAGAAGTAACAATGCTTAGAAGGTACTGATACAAGGAGCAAGTCATAAAGAAGCTAGTTACGGAAGGCAAAGTAAACCTGCTTATTAAACTTGATAGTGCTTCTTGAGCCGCTAAAGTCTCCCATCCTGAAGATCAGTCTGGGAGTCACAGTTCCGCGCTAAGCGGAGCACGAGGCGGAGCGCGGCTTTTTGTGCCACGGAGGGCACAATAGCCGAAAAGCGGTATTGTGACTCACAGACCTGCCCCAAAGAGTATTTCTCTTCTTACAGGCTGGCGTAACAGCAGCAATATTCTTATGCCCCTGCTAAACAAAAATACTATCATCCAAACTGCACAATAACGGCTCTGACAGCGGACCCTAAAATCAGGCCGACAAGCGACGTCGCAACCATCAGCTTGTTGGCGCGGCGGATATCTTCAGCCTCGATCTCCCGGATCGGATCACCGATCGTTGGCTTGACCACCAGCTTGCCAAAGTAAGAATTGCTTCCGGCAAGCTGAATATTCAGGGCTCCGGCACAGACGGCTTCAGTGTGGGCGGAATTCGGACTGGTATGATTATGACGGTCACGCCGGTAGATTCTAAAAGCGTTTTTAAAATCATAACGGGTCAGAAAAACTGCCAGGAGCATCAAATAGGCAGAAATTCTAGCCGGCAGATAATTTACGACATCATCCAGTTTGGCAGCAAACCGGCCAAAATAAAGATATTTGTCATTTTTATAGCCAATCATCGAGTCCAGGGTATTGACCGCTTTATACAAAAAGCCCAAAGGGGCTCCGCCAACCAGAATGAAAATCATCGGGGCGATGACGCCGTCGGAAAGATTTTCAGCCACGGTTTCCACAGCGCCTTTCGCTACCTGGGAGCTGTTCAGGTTCTCCGTGTCCCGTCCGACAATCCACGATAATTGATAACGCGCTTCCATAATATCGTTCTTCTGCAGAGCATCATATACCTTCATGCTCTCAGCTTTCAGCGACTTGGTAGCCAGAATCTGATAACACATTAAGGCCTCGACAATAAACCCTAGCAGCGGACTGATGCTTTTGAGCAAATACAGCAGGCCTAACGGCACGAGAAATGTTATCGTGACAATGAAAGCAGTCAGCAGTACCCCGCACCAATACTGGCTTCGGTCCGTCCTGCAACTAATCCGGTGCAGATATTTATCTCCTCCGGCAATCAGCGAACCGATCCAGCGAACCGGATGAGGCAGCCAGGAAGGATCACCAAAAATTAAATCCAAAATATAACCTGTAATTAAAGCATAAAGTGTAATCATTCAATACCAACTTCTTTATCATTTCGTCATTCACCAAAAAACAAGCGGGTGATCAAATTCGGACCTTTATATCCTTATCCTCTAAATCTTCGCTATCGCCGCCAGCTTTCTGTTTTCGGCCCATAGATCCTGATCAATGGTCAGTTGATAGCCTTCGCCGTTCTTTATCTGCCAATGGTAAAAATCAAATATTTCCGGAGAAAATGCCTCAAGCAGCATCATGATCGTACCGCCGTGAATAATCAGTCCGGCCTGTTCTATTCCGGCTTCATCTACTTTCTGAATAACGCGGCTAAAACCCTCCAGGCAGCGGGACTTGAACATTTCCGGCTGATCTCCCCCCGGGATTTGCTGTTTCCCGCCGCTGTCAATCCAGCTTTGGTACTCGGCAAGGTCCTTCAGCTGTTCATACGATTTGTTCTCAAATATACCGAAGCTGCATTCCGCAAGTTCAGGAATTATACTGTAAGGGACATTCGGATAAATCAGCTCCTTGGTCTGAAGGCAGCGGAGCATCGGACTGACAAAAACATGTTCAACTGCCGTATAGCGGCCGGCAGCAATATGCTGGCGGAGTTCGAAGATCCCCTGTTCAGATAAAGGCTCATCCGTAATTCCGATATACCTGCTTCTCAAATTGCCCTCCGTCTTGGCATGCCGGATCAGGTAAAGGAACTTATTCATGCTCTTCACCTTTAATCAGAACAGGAATGGAGCAGAAGACGCGATAGACCTTAGCCGCTTTCTGGGCGGCTGCACAAAGGATCCTCCCGGTCGTTTCCTGCATTTCCCGGTCATCTTTCAAAACCGGCACCACAGCTGAGCTTAATTCATCACAAATCAGAATCATGTCGGGGTGCTGCTCGATTCCGTCAGCGATAAATTTCCGTGCATCAAGGTCGGCTCCCTGCAAACGTCGGATCAGCAGATGCAGATGGTCAAGCACCGGACGCTGAAAAGCCTCTTCGAAGCTGCAAGTCCCTCCATCCGTAATGTTTGCCGAAGCGATATCCCATCTGCTCCTGACAAATTCCAATTTCCCCTGACTGCCGCCTCCGATCACCAAAATCATAGCATAACGCCTCCTGCTATTACTGAAATTAGGAGTATTCCTGTTTCACTTACCACAATATAAAAGCCTGCCAGATCACCGGTTATACCCCCAAAATACTTTTGGGCCATCAGGTAAAATAAGTAAAAGGACAGCACAATAAATAGAACTGCAATGCTTCCGACAATCACACTCACGTACAGCATTGCCGCAACACATAATAAAGCGATCAAGCAAATGATGGTTCTTACCGTTTTCTTCGAGGCATAACCTGCAAAGATTGAAGCAAGTCCTGTATTTCTGACACACGGAAAGCAGACGACTGCCAAAGCGGCCATCGATCGTGACAGGATAAACGAAACAAGAATGAGAAAGAAAAAGTCCGGTGTCAAATACGTCTCATACCACGCCGCAAACTGCAGCAGCAGGACAACTGACGTATAGATGAGCGCGAACGCTCCAACATTAGGATCCTTAAGGATTCGAAGCTTTTCCTCTTGGTCCTTATGGGAATTCAAGGCATCTGTCGTGTCACAATAACCGTCAAGGTGAATTCCGCCAGTGATCATGACGTTAATAAATACAGCTGCAGCAGCAAAAAAGACGGGACTGAACCCGAGATATTGCAACAATAAAAACAAGAGACAGATAACAAAGGCAATGACAGCCCCGACTCCAGGAAAGAAGATAAAAGAATAACGCATGTTCTTCTCGTTCCAGTCGATTTGAGGCATCGGAATCTTAGAGAACATCGAAAAGGCTGCAACAAACGATTCAAACAAGATTTTCATAACCGAAAAGCTCCTTCATTCCTTTATGGATAAGCGGGATTGCGCAGACTGATTCAATCACTACATCTGCAGCAGCGGCAATTGCTGAATTTATTTCAGCCAGTACACGGATATAGCCGGCTGTAAAATCATCATAGGTTTTGAAATCCTCAAATATCGTACTGGTTACGATAACAGTGTTCGGTACGGTCACCGATAGCAACCGGATATCATTGATGATGCAGTCAATGGTATCCTGTGGGCTGCGCTCCTGCAGATACATTTCGTTGGCAATCAGGTTGCCCATGCACTCGAGTAAAGCGGTATGGCAGCCGCTGAGAACAGGGATCTTATCGAAAAGTCCGTAAGAAAACTCAAAGGTATCGAATCCTTTGCCGTCCCGCATTCGACGGTGCTTGACCACCCGGTTGCAGCACTCTTCATCTGAGGCAGCCATTGTTGCAATATAGGCCATTTTTCCTTTATTCAAACTGACAGCTAAGTTTTCTGCTATTTCAGACTTTCCGCTGGCAACGCCTCCGCTGACCAAAGCCAACATTTACTCACCGCCTCTTTCCTTTCACAAAAATATTCCTTTATCTATTATTATCTATCATCTATCGATCATCAAGTGATTCAAACTTTTCCAGCTTATACACGCCTGACTAACCCATCCTAGCGGTTTGAAAGCTGCGGCATTTCCGGATAAACGAGCGAGCAAACTCCGGATTCCCCCAGAGATGAAGGTGGGGATAGCCGGCAACGAGGTTCTCATCGGCATGGATGCAGTCCCACGTTTTGCTGCCGGATGAATTTACTGCCGTAAAACTGCTGCCGTTGGCCGTTGAATCAGAGTAATGAAATTCATGCGCATTGATCTCGCCGCCTTTGTCGCACAGCAAGTTGTCCTTTTGCGCCGTCAGTGAAATATAACCGAAACGGTTCAGTTTATCCGTCAGTACAGCATCCCCTTCTAAATGTCCTGCCATTGGATAAGGTTTGCCGTCCTTGTCAGCAATACGTTCCAATAAATACATGAACCCGCCGCACTCAGCTATACAGGGAGTATTATTGGAGAGAACATGCCTGATGCTTGCCAGCATCGATGTATTGCTGGCCAGCTGTCCGGTATATAATTCCGGATAACCGCCGCCGAGAATCAGTCCGTCACATTCCGGTACAGCTTGATCATCAAGCGGACTAAAATACTGCAGTTCCGCTCCCAATGTTTCCAAAAGGTCGAGGCTGTCCTGGTAATAAAAACAAAAGGCTTTATCTCTGGCTACGGCGACTTTAACAGCAGAGATTCTCTCGATCCCGGCCTCATGATAGTCTATTTCCGCGGCCCCTCCCGCAATACGCAGCAGCTGTTTCAGATCAATGGATTCTCTGGCCTGTATGGCCAGTAATTTCATTTTTTGCTGTAGGTCTTCCACTTCGGATGCTGTAATTAATCCAAGATGCCTGCTTTCCAGCGCGCATTCTTTGAGCTTCGGAAAGTAGCCGACCACCTGGATATCCGTCTCTTTTTCGATCATTTCCTTATACTGCGGGTATAGGGAAGGTGTAAGATTATTCAGAATAACGCCCTTGATCCCGTTGTCCGGTCTAAAATGGCAGAATCCTTGGATCAAGGCTGCAATTGAGATAGCTGAACCGGCACAATTGGCAATAAGGATAACAGGCGTTTGCGTTACTGCAGCCAAATGGTAAGAACTTGCCACGGTACTGCCAATGCCTAGCCCGTCATAATAACCCATTACTCCTTCTAAAACAGCGATTTGCGACTGTTCGGAATTCTTGACCAGCAAATACCGGCATACCTCTTCCGATAGCATAAACAAATCCAGATTCCGTGATTTTGTCCCAATGACTTCGGTATGAAACATCGGATCAATATAGTCCGGCCCACATTTAAACGCAGCAGGATTAACTCCTTGCTCCAGAAGGGCTTGTAATACCGCACAAGTAATTGTGGTTTTGCCGCTGCTGCTGCCTGCAGCCGCAAACATAATACGTGGAATAACTGCTTTCATGACTTGTTCTCCATTTCTATTGAAGCTCTCCATGGACATCAAAAAACCTCTCTAACCGGAGGTTGGAAGAGGTTTTACTTACACAATCTGCAAACAGTCTCAAACACTTCTGCACGATTCGTATGCTACACCTTTCATCTTCCGTGAAAACAGTGCATAATAGCTCAGGCAGGTCTTCCGACTTGGTTTCAAAGCAAATTCAGCCTTCCCATTGTAAACAGTGGCAACTTTGAATCTGCTCCACCTTACGGCGGCGGGACCGTACAGGCATTTCACCTGTTTCCCTATTATTGCAAAATTATGCAACCTAAGCGACTATATTATATCAGATGACGCACAACGTGTCCACCCGCAATCTGCGGGACAGCATATAGCCTTCTCCTCCCCTCAATTGACTTTGTAAATGCAACCTATACATTACTGGGTGATTGCATTTAAATCTTCAAACAGGATAGTGGCATTAAGTCTTACAATCGAAAGTCTCCTTTTTCTTCACTCCCCCATGGGGGAGT